>JABCZE010000121.1 GCA_013289785.1 Vulcanimicrobiota bacterium
AAATCTGATAGGTTTGGCCAGCGGTGATGCTTGAGGGAGCGTTCGAAATCGTCGGTGCCCAGCTCGACTGCGGCGATCCGGTGGGTGTGTACAGCACGACCGAGCTGGAAGCCAATATCATGATTTCACCGGTTGGGAGGAGCAACGGCGGCCCCTCTTCGGATATACCGTTGAGCTGGCTCAGGGTCGTACCGTTCCACTCATACGCGGTGCCGCTATCGCCGAAGACGAGAACGTTGCCGCTCGGCTCGAGGACCGCAAAGCTGTCGCCGGCGTTGTCGTTGTTGGGGAAATCGGGGCCTTTCGCCCAGGTGCCTGCGACGGAATTATATATCGCGGTGTGACCCGCTCCGTATCCGTTCGTGTACGAGCCGGTGTAAAAGACGGTTCCGTCGGGACGGAGAATCGACGGCCCGATCTCGCCGGGAGGATAGTAGCAGAGCCCCGGTCCGTACAGCAGGCACCCATACGGCGACGGCGAGTGCAGATCGACGATCGTCGAGCCCGCGCTCTTCCACGTACCCTTCTTCGGGTTGTAGATCTCCGAGTTTGGGGCGTTCTTCACATCTGCCGTCAAGATCGTGCCGTCGGCGAGCAGCGTCCAGCCTTCCTCGGCGTTAAAATCCGATTTGCCCTTGTGCTTGCGCGTTTTCCATTTCAGCGACTTGGGATTCAACGTCGCGTCGTTCTCGGTGAGCTTTTCGCCGAGAAGCAGGGTTCCATTCGGCAACACGCTCGAGGGTGAATCCCCGATATAATTCCAGCCGTGCGGATGGCCGAGCGCAGTAAACTTATTGGTTGCAGGATCGTAAACGGCGCCCAAATTGGTAAGCTGCAAATCGTAGCCGTTTCCGGGGGTGTTGTATTCGCCACCGCTAATCACGAAACGGCCGTCGGCGAGCATGTCGGAAGCGGCGGCATCGGGGCCGTAGCCGCTCGGCAGCGAGATGGCCTGACTCCAGGTGCCGTCGGAATAGCCGCCGTCGGCATCGGGAACGTAACGATAGAAGCTGTTCCAGTTCGTATCGCTCTGCGCCAGAATGGAACCGTCGGTCAGCAGCCACGCGAGTTGCATACGCGTTGGGGGTTGGCTCGTCAGGCGCGTGACCTGGCCAGGGTGACTCGCGCGCCACGTGTCGAGCGTTTGCGGCCCGATTCCGGGGAGCGTCGACCGGCCGGCAGAGCAACCGGCAGCACCGAGGGCGACTACGGCAGCAAATGCTGCGAGCCCTGATTTAAAGTAGCAACGCGACACGCGAACCTCCAACGAATAAGCAGCGAGAGGCGCAAAGCCTTCGAAGTTTGTTCGCGTGGTTCCCCTTTACTGCGCGTACTCGATGCCGAGATTCACCTCATTAAGAGCTTGCTTCACGAAATTTATCGCATTGGCGCGATGGCCGCCCTTGTTTGAATTCGCCGCCTCAAGGTTGGTGAGAGCGGATCGCAGATCGGTCCGGGCATTCACCATGTAGGTTTGCGTGGCGAGCGCTGCACCGGCACCGATTGCCGCGAAGCAGAGCGCAAAGAGTAGGGCGAGTACGCCGAAGCGTAGCTTAGAGCGTTGCATTAGGGTGTGTCTCCATTAGGCCGAGGTTGCTTATATAACCGGCCTATTCGAGGCGCGACTGCTCGTTCCATCGTCGAGCATTTACGCCGAACGCGAGGAGCCACAACGTCAGCGACCCTTCACCGACGAGGCCCGCGATCATCAGGTAGGGGAAGAACAGACGGTTTCCGAGCGCCGGCGAGAGATACGTCAGCCAACCCAATCCCGTAATCGCCAGCAGCAGGCTTAGAAATCGCGGAAGGAACGTCGACTTGAAAATGAGGTAGGCGAGCAGCAGGCAGTAGCATCCAAAAAATACGAGCTCGTTGACGTTCACTGAGGGGAGGTGCAGCAGGCGAAGTACGCTTACCGCGCATCCCGCCAGACTGAAAAGCGCCGCGAGCAGCGACAGGCTCCGATTCACCGGCTTGAGTAAGTCGTACAAGATGAGGGTCACGACGACGTAGCAGGCGCTTCCGACGAGATTGCTTGCAAGGCTGAGGCTGCCGCTCGCTGCAGTAACTGCGAAAATTCCCGTGAGAATGGACAGTAAGTAGAACGCTCCTGCAATGCGCGCCTTTAGGAGTGGGGACATCTCAGCGGCACCTTACTTTAGCGGCGGATTAGCCGAGGCGTCGACCGGGGTGACGAGCTCGCCGCCGGACGTCGAAGCAATCGGACCACCGCCCGGATAAGCAATTTTATTGGCTTCGTGCGTTTGCGGCTGCTCGTACCAAGGATAAACGGTCGAGTCACCGCCCCACAGCGCTTTGCCATTCTTCATGAAATGAAAGCCCGTAGCAAAGCCGGTCGTGCACGCGGTCGCGCTGCCGGTGTAGGGCTTTGCGAACGTGCAGACGCTCGATCCTGAATCGGAGAGGTCGAAAAGCGCCCAAGCGAGGTTGCCGTGCTTGTCGATTGCGACGCCAGCCGGAAAATAGAGATCCGACGTCTCTTTCTGAAGAACTTTCGCGTTCCCGGAACCGCCCGAGCCTTTCACGAACTCGTCGAGCTCTGCGTAATACGTGAAACTTCCGGTCGTGCCGCTCGCGATCTGGCCCGAAACGAAAATGTCGCCGGCGGAATCGACGGCGCACCCGACCGGCCCGTCGGCGAGCGACGGCGAACCGGCGCTGCCAAAGTTGGTATCGGTCAGCGTCGAGGTCTCGGTTGTATTCTTCGTACCGGCCTTCCATATGTCGATCACGTCGGTGTAGATCGTCGTGCCGTAGATATTCCCCGCCTTGTCGCCGCAGACGTAGCCCAGCATCGCACCCTCACTGCGATTGGTGAGGTTCGAATAGAGCGTGTTGATCGGCTCCGACGCGGTGGTCAGCGGCAGCTCGTACTCGGTAACTGCGCCGGAGTACCCGCTCGCGTCTGGGCCGCCGTTTGCGACGAACAGATGCTTGTGTTTGTCGATCCAGGTACCTTGCGGAAAGTCGATGCCGGAAGTCGAAGAACCGCCGCCGGCGAGACAACCCAGTTGGCTGCCTCCGCTCGCTGCGTAGTAGCAGATCGCGCCGTAATAGCCGTTCAAGCTGGGATCTGCAACGTAGATGGCCTGCTTTCCGCCATCGGGCGATTCCCAACTACCCGCACGCGTGGCTCGATTATTGAAGGGCGCCCGCGCAGCGAAACCTGGGAGCGTGCGCACGAGCGGGTTCACCTGCGAAGGTATCGCGCGAACTGCAGATCCCACCGGCGCGTTCGAAACGCTGCTCGCGCACGCCGCCAGAAAGACGATCGCGGCCCAACCACCGAACACTCGAAGACCGTTCACTATAACCAGCAACCCCTTTCCACATCATCCCGAGTCATTTGCGGGCAAGACTGATTTGCTGCGATGTGTTCGCGCCACCGGTGCGGTTTCCAGCTCGCGGAGGCGGTACGGCGCCCAGGCCCGCGGCGCGATCGAGCGAAACTGGCCCTGGTAACGCCAAAGGAGGTTTGTATGAATCGTTGGAGCTCGTTGCATGTGCTCGTCGCGGCGAGCGTCATTCTGGCCGGTTGCGGGCAGCAGTTGTCGCCGGCGCGATCGGTCGGGACGGCCCCCGGGCCTTCCTGGATGCGGCCCGACACGCCGGCGAAGAAGGCGCTGATCTACGCGTCGGATGCCGACACGAACGACGTCTACGTTTACGACTACAGAAACGGCACGCAAGTGGGAACGCTTACTGGGTTCGACGATCCCGGCCCGCAGTGTGTCGATCGCAAAGGCGACGTTTTCGTGCTCGACACCGGCAACTATACGACCGTCGAGTACAAACATGGCGGTACCAAAATCATCAATACGTACCAAAATGGCGGCACCGATGCCGTCGGGTGCTCGGTCGATGCGCAGGGGGACCTCGCGATAACCAACCAAATTCCCGGCCAAATCACCGTGTACGCCCACGGCACGGGAAGCGGTGCCACTTACACGCAGAGTGCTTGCAACTACATGTGGCCTGCCGGTTACGACGGCAGCGGAAACCTTTTCATGGAGGGCGCCTCCGACTCGGGCACCGAGGTCTGCGAGCTTCCTGCGGGCGCGACGCAGATGCAGCACGTTTCGCTGAGCGGCGTGTTCATCAACTTCCCCGGCAGCGTGCAGTGGGACGGCAAGTACATTACGCTGACCGATCAAGAGTTTCAAGGCGTCTACAACACCGGCATCTACGAAGCCACGGAGTCGGCATCGGGCAATCTCTCGGCGTTCGGAGGGACGGAGCTGATCGCTAACTGCAACGGCAACTATACCGAAGTGCTCGAGCCTTATATCGTCGGCCAGAAGAACGCGCCGATCAATCACAAAGAAGGCAAGACGATCGTCGGCGGCAACGCGCAGTGCTACGATGCGGGCGTAAGCTACTGGCCCTACCCGACGGGCGGGTCGCCGTCAAAGAGCTTCGGCGACTACAACGTCCAGGGTATATCCGTCAGCTTTAAGTGACGTCGTCTCCCTGAGGCATAGCACACGGCTTTGCGAATCGCAAAGCCGTGTGCAGTCGGGTTGCGAGCGGTTAAGGCTTCGCTACCAAGAGCCCTGTCGGCAACTCGACGCCGTTGCTCAACGTTGCGTAGGACGTGTACTGACCGGGCTTGTACGCGTAGACTTCGTGTGTGTCAATATCCGACTCGACTACCGTCGCGAGCGGTTTGCCCTTATTCTCAACACTGATCGCATATGGATAATCGTTGCCGGCGATCGTTTCAAACGGCGACGTCGAGCCCAGTTTATACACGTTGATCGTGTTGCCTTCGCCGCACGTGACCCACAAGTACTTATTCTTCTGGTCGACCGCGACGCCAATCGGCTCCCCGCAGCCTGTCAGGCCCAGGTTCGTAGCCGTAGTCGTTCCGTACGCCACCTCGAAAACGGCGTTGGCGCCGAAATCGGCGATGTACAGGTTCTGGGCCTTGTCGAGTGCGAGCCCAAAGGGATCGGTGAGCCCTTGCCCGGTGACGCTTTGGTACGGCGATGTCGCGCCTTTCTTGTATTCCTCGATCGCCGCCGGATAGTTGCTGACGTAGACCGTGCCATGCTTATCGACTGCAACGCCGAGCGGATTGCTCACGGAATCGGTTAGGATCACCTTCTCGGTCGTCGAACCCTTCGGGTACTCCTCAACGTCATTCCCCGAGCAGTTATCTGCTACGTAAAGCGTCCCTTTCTTGTCCATTGCTAAGCCGTACGGGCATCCGTTTAGAACGTGGATCGTCGCGATCGGGCCGGGGTCGGCCGTTAGATCGGCAGTCTGATAGACGTTAACCGCCGTTTCTTCCTGATCGGCCTCAAATACCAACGAGGCATTGGTGGCATAGGTCGGGTGTACCGACCCAAGCGGCATTGCGTGCGTCCCAGAGAACAAAGCGAAGGGCATGCCGGCGTGGACGACTCTTGCCATTGGCGTGCCCGAGCCGCCGGTCGAGGGCGCCCCAGAAGAACCGGCTCCTGCGCAGCCGGCAATTGCAAAAAGCGCCGCTATCAACAGGACGCGGCGCGCGTGTTTCGTCTGCATAAAGGTTGCCTCCAAAGGCCGTAGAGAGAAGTAGGCACGCTGGTTTCGCGGCGCGTCCTTCAATGCCTCGAACGAAAGGCCACCCCATTGTGAGGTGGCCTTTTGGTATTTGGCTCCGGATGTTGGACTCGAACCAACGACCCGCTGATTAACAGTCAGCTGCTCTACCAACTGAGCTAATCCGGAACGATCGTGCGGCCTCGGACGAGGCCGGGGAGCCTGGTTCCACG
>JABCZE010000122.1 GCA_013289785.1 Vulcanimicrobiota bacterium
GCAAACGTGCGCGCTGTATCACCGCCGGCGTTTCGTCGCTCGAGCCGTCGTCGACCAGAACGACTTCGTACGAATCGTCGGGCACGGTCTGGTCGAAGCAAGCCTCGAGCACGCGCTCGAGCAGCGCCGCGCGATTGTAGGTGCAGAGCTGAATCGTTGCGGCAATCACGAGATCAACGAGTCGAGCGCGGCGAGGATTCTCGTACGGTCGAGATTCGCGATGCACGCGTAGTCGCGGCAGCGCTCCTTCGTATCGCCGGGATGGCAAGGAAACGAGGCCCGCACGATGGCGGTCCGTTCACCCAGCGGCGCCCAGCGTTCAGGGAAATCCGACTGAAAGGGAAAGATGCCCACCGTCGGGCAGCCGACCGCGGCCGCCACGTGCATCGAACCGGTCGTGATTCCGACGAACGCGCGCGCGCGCCGCGCGACGGCCCCGAATGCGCCGACGCTCGTGCGCCCGGCAATCGAAACGACTCCCTCCAGGCCATCGAGGCGGCGAACGATGCCTTCGGTATCGCGCGCGTCCGCCGGCGAACCGCTCACGAGCACGCGCGCGTCGTAACGATTGCGAACGTCGCGCGCGAGTTCCGCCCAGCCGTCCAGCGGCCAGCTGCGCCGGGACGCGATCGCGTTGCACGGATTGAGAATGATGAAGCGCTCGCAGCCGGCGAGCAGCTCCTCGGCGTCGCGCTCGTCCTGCGCCGTCGGCACGAAGCGATAGCGACGGTCCTCCGTGTCGCATCCGATGGCGCGCGCGAAGTCCAGCAGAACGTCGCACCAGTGCGAGGTGACGTCGCCGCGTTCGCTCCGGACGACGACGCGGTTGGTAAAGCGAAACGAGTAGAAGCGGCGCGCCTGACCGACTCGAACCGGAATGCCGGCGCGCTGCGGGACGCGAGCGGTTCGAGAGGTCGCCCAGGTGACGACACACGCGTCGTAACGCGAGCGCGCCAGCCGTTCCGCGAGGGCTCCGTCCTCGCCCTCATCGACAAGCACGCCGTCGACGTCGGGCACCCGCTCGAGCAGCTCGCGATGCGGCGCGAGCGTGAGTGCGTCGACCGTCGCGAATTTGCGGTGCAGCGCGCGCGCAACCACCGAGGCAACCAGCGAGTCACCGATGCCGCCGCCGGCGCAGTAAAGCAACGCTCGCTCAGCGCACATCGCCGGCATCGAGCGCGCGGACCAGCTCGCGCGCATACAGCGCGTCCAAGAGTTGCCCGCGGCTCAAGCGCCGCAGCCATCCCGGCGCGTCGCCGCTCGAGAGACCGGCGTAGAACGCGAGAAGCGGGTCGGGCAAAAGATAACGCGCACGAAGGAGGTTGAGGGCATGTGCCCCGGTTGCCAAGCGAGCTCGGCGCGAGGGATGCTTGCCGAGAAAGCGGCCCGCCATGCGCGCCTTTTCGACGGCTTTTCGGCTTTCGATTTCGAGCGTGTTCTCGGCCGGCGGCTTGATGTGCCACAAAAACGCATCCCAAGCAAACTTCCAGCGGCACTTCGCCTGGCGCAGTCGCACGCCTAACTCGGTATCCTCCCAACCGTAGAGATCGAAGCTTTCGTCGAAGCCGCCGGCGCGGTAGAAGGCCTCCTTGGAGAGCGATGCGTTACACGTGCAGAGAAATGCGCGCGAGTAGTTGGCCAATGCCGGCTTGGGCGTTGCATCGTAGGAGGGCACGTTGAGAATCGGCCCGTTTACCACGCAGTCGTCTCCCGTCTGCGCCGCCGCATGAGCGGCGAGCCAACCTGGGGGCAGCGATACGTCGTCGTCGCAGAAGACGATGTACCGGCCGGCCGCGAACTCGACGCCGCGATTGCGCGCCTTACCCCGATTGGGCTGCGGCTCGGCGACGTAGCGCACTGCCGGAACGCGCTGAGCGCGTGCTTCAACGATGCCCCTGGTGCCGTCAGTCGAACCGTTGTCGACGACGATCACTTCGAACGGCGGCGCCGAGGTCTGTCTCGTCAGCGACTCCAGCGTCCGCCGGAGATACTCCTGGCGGTCTTTGGTCGCGATCACGACCGAGTAGTCCATCTATGCCGCCAAGCCGAGCAGCGACTCGGCCATCCGGTCGGCCGCGCCAATGTGGTCGCGATAAAGCGCTGCCAATGCCGCGCCGGACGCCGCGACCCAAGCACGATCGTCGTACGAGTCGAGCGCGATGCGAGCGATTCGCCCCGGCGTGACCGTTCCGTGTATTTCGCGAATCAACGAGTCGCCGGCATCCATGTTCGGCTGCGTGTGATAGCGAAAGCTGCGCGAGACCGCAACTGCCGCAGCGCGTTTGAGCGGGACTCCGACCAACGGGACGCGGTTGAGATAGGTGAGCGGGCCGTTGATGGCGACGAGCTCGGGGGCATTGAGCGGCGTAATCGCAATCGCCGGTTTGCCCAGCACCGCCAGCTCGATCGTTTTCGTTCCCGGAATGGTCAAAACCAGACGCGCGCTTCGCGCCGCCGCCAGCGCGTTGTTCAGAAGGGGAATGCGCACCTCGTCAGACTCCGTCGCAAGGAAATCGCGACCCGCCTCGGTTACCAGCCGGCCGCGCCGGGCGAACATGCGCGGATGGCCGCCCCCCTCGATCGCCGCCGCGACTTGCGCGCGCGCGGTAAACGGCGAAAGCGCGAAGGCAATCTTCAGCTCGGGGCGTTCCCGCAGCATGCGCAAAGCTGCCGCAAAATAAAACGGCACGAGATTTTCGATTTCGTAGGATCGCGAGCCGGGCATAATCAGGATGCCGTCGACCGGGGTCCCGGGCTCTTGCGTAAGACCGGCCTCGAAGAGGGCACCGTCGATGGCGAGGTTTCCGACCCGCTCGATGCGCTCCGGCGGAGTTCCCCATGCGGCAAGCTGTTCGACGTTGCGCGCATCGACTGCAAAGGCGCGATCGAAGAGCGAGCGGTACGACCGGCGCGAGAACTTGTAGGTTGCGGCCCGGCCCTTCAGCCGCGCGTGAACGCGCGCCGCGTGCAAGAGGTCGCCGCCGATATACTGTACGACGTCCACCCGCGGCGGCAAATTCTCCAGCCGCGCGCCAAAGGCAAACTTTAAGTACTCTTTTGGGGTGAAGACGCGCGCCGCCGGAAACGCCTCGCGCACGATCTGCGCTTCGAAGCCGGTGGCATAATCGTCGGGCACGAGAAAGACCAGCGCCTCCAAATCCGGTTGCCGCCGGTAGAGCGCGCGGAGCAGCGGCCGTAGCCACCCGGCGACCTCACCGGGACCGTTAGCCGTGACGGCTATACGCATCGAGGATGCGGGCGATCGTCTCCGTCGTGCTCTTTCCGGCCGCGTGCGGCGCGAGCGCGATTCGGCCGCCGTAAGCCAGCACGACGCTTCGCTCCGGAAGCTCCTCTTCACGGTACTGGTCGCTCTTGACGTGAACGTCGGGCCGAATGCGGTCGAGCAAGATCTCCGGCGTGCGCTCTGAAAACCCGACGACGGCGTCGACGCTGCGCAACGCCAGCAGCAGCTCGGCCCGGTCGCGGAACGGAACGATCGGCCGCGCGCGGCCTTTTATTTGCCGCACCGAATCGTCTTCATTCAAACCGACGATCAGGGCGTCACCTTGCGCGCGCGCCCACGCGAGATACTCCACGTGACCGGCGTGCAGCACGTCGAAGCAGCCGTTGGTAAAGACGACGCTTGCGCCCTGAGCTCGCAGCGCTTCGCGCCACTGCACCGCCTCCTGCGCGCCCAGCAGACGGCCAAAGAAGACCTCAGCGTTCATCCATGGCCGGTTGCGGGCTCGACGAGGGCTACGATCTCTTCGGGTGAGGCAGTTGCGGTTCCGAGCTTTTCAACGACGACACCGGCGGCAAAGTTTGCGAGCTGCATCGCCTGTTCGATCGCCGCGCCGGCCGCCAGCGCAAGTGCCAGCACGGCAATGACGGTATCGCCCGCGCCGCTCACGTCGTAGACGGTCCGTGCTACGGACGGAATTTTTAGCCGCTCGCCCTCGCGTCCAAAGAGTGCCATGCCGTGCTCGCCGCGGGTAATGACCGCGTACCGGCAGTCGAGCATCTCGACGAGGCGCACGCCCGCCCGTTCGAGGCTTGCGTCGTCGACGATGGAAACCCCGGTCATTGCGGACGCCTCGGCCACGTTGGGCGCGACGCACGTAACGCCGCGAAGGAGCCCAACGTTTTGCGGTTTGGGATCCGCCAACACGACGGGACAGATCGACGTCGCCTCGACGATTTCGCGACAGAGTAATCCTTTGGCATAGTCGCTCAAAATCACGGCATCGCAGTCCGCCGCACGCCGCCGGACGAAGGCCGCAATCCGCCCGCGGTCGTCGTCGGATAACGGCGCAGTGGACTCCCAGTCGGCCCGAACGACTTGCTGATTGTGCGCCACGACGCGGGTCTTGCGGGTGGTCGGCCGGTCGGTCAAGGTGAAGATTCCCGATTCGTCGACCTGCTGCTCTTGGAGCAGGCTGCGCACTTGCACCCCGAATGCGTCACCGCCAATCGTTCCCGCAAAGACGACGCCGGCGTGCAAGGCTCGCAGATTGCTGGCAACGTTTCCGGCTCCGCCGAGCGTAAACGAATGGTCGGCCACCGCGACGACCGGAACCGGTGCTTCGGGCGATATGCGCGTCACCGTGCCCCAAATCCACTCGTCGATCATCAGGTCGCCGATGACGAGAATCCGGCGCCCCTTCGCGCGTTCGAAAAGCGTTCGCGCGTCGGGGGCCATCAACGAGTTCACGGCAAGCCGCCTTCGAAGATCAACCGCTGCTCGACCAAATCGCAGACGATGTGGGCCATCACCTGATGGACTTCTTGGACGATCGCCGCGTAGCCGTCGGGACCGACCAACGCCAGGTCAGCGTGTTCGAGAACCGTGCCGCCGCCGTTACCGGTAAACGCCACCGTCACCGCTCCACGACGTTTCGCGGCTTCCAGCGCAAGCACGACATTACGCGAGGTGCCGCTGGTCGTCATGCCGATCACGACGTCACCCGGCTGCGCAAACGCCTCTACCTGGCGCGAGAAGACGAAGTCGTATCCGTAATCGTTGCCGACGCACGTCAGCGTCGAGGAGTTAACCGAAAGCGCTTCGCTGTTGAGGCCTGGCCGTTCGCGCAAGTAGCGCCCGGAGAGTTCGGCAGCCATATGCTGCGCTTCGGCCGCGCTGCCGCCGTTGCCGCACCACAAGACTTTCTTGCCCGCTCGCAGGGCGGCGACCACCGCATCGACGATCGCTTCGACCTGCTCGCGATACCGTGGCGGATCGAGAAACCCGCGCCGGTCCGCGAGCAATTCGGCGAAATCGCGCCGCCCGTGGTACCGCGCCATGGGGTCGCTCATTGCTCGATCCAAAAGAGCTCTTCACCCTGCGAAACCAGCTCGCCGTTCCCCGGCACGACGCGCACGATCGTGCCCGCATAGTCGCTCTGAATTTCGTTGAAGAGCTTCATCGCTTCGAGGACGCACAGAACGTCGCCGGTTTCGACGCGCGCTCCGACTTCGACGTACGGAGGGATATCGGGTGACGACGCCCGATAGAACACGCCGGTCAGCGGCGCGAGCACTTTGGTGACGTTTGCGCCGGCTACGGGCGCGCTTTCGCCGGCCACCGTGGAGGCGGAGTTCGCCGCTTGCGGCGCCGGCTCGGAACCTCCGCGTGACAGCTCGTAGATTGCGTCGCCGAGCTTTACCCTGATCGTGTCGAGATCGTGCTCGT
>JABCZE010000123.1 GCA_013289785.1 Vulcanimicrobiota bacterium
CTGGGCACCGACGATTTCGAACGCTCCCTCAAGCATCACCGCTGGCCAAACCTATCAGATTTCGGGCACGCAGTTCAACGGGTTGTCGCAGGCGATGGCCTACGGCGACGAGTTCCAAAACGCGACGAACTATCCGTTAGTGCGCATCACCATGAGCTCGAGCGGACACGTCTATTACTTGCGCACGCACAACCACAGCACGATGGGCGTCGCAACCGGCAGCGCGACCGTTTCGACGAACTTCGACGTTCCCAGCGGCATCCCGTCGGGCTCCGGTCAACTCGTCGTGGTCGCGAACGGAATCGCGTCGCAGGCGGTGACAATTACCGTTTCGGGAAGCGATCGGCGGCGGCGCCACTGACCAACGCTTTACCTTAGCCTCTCGGAGTAGCTGCCGGCGTCATCGGCGCTCTGGGATTCTTGGCGGCATGCACGAGCGCAGCCAGATGCGCTCGGGTCACCGCATCGTGACTGCCGTTCATCGCGGTCGCGGCGTCGCGAGCGATCCGCAACAGCTCCGCTGCAGCGAGCGCTTGTGCGTCGGCCGGCGTGCCTTTTAGCGGCGCCATCACTAGGATTGCTAGCCGTCCCACATACGCACTCTGCAAGTTCCGCGAGACCAACGGAATCGTCGCGGCGTGCAGATCGTCGAAGATCCCCGCGTGCAGCCAATCGAACAGGTCCGCGATCGTCATCGTCGGCTGCGTCGATTCGGCCGGGTTTTCGTCGATGCGCTGCAGCACCAGCGGTTTGAAAAGATAGTCGACCGCGGCGAGTTGCGCGCGGTTGATCTGCTCGACCAGTGGAAAATCGTGGCGGTCGGGCGGATCGTACGCCCACTTCGGAAGGTTCCCATAGCCCTCCCAACTCGTATAACCGTATCCCGCCCACTCCGAATAGCGCAGCCGGTTCAACACCGAAACCGGCACGGCTAGCGCGTTCGGATTAAAGAGCGCCGCGTCGAGCACGCTCATCGCGCGGCGTTCGGTCGCCAAGCTAACCGGTACGATCGGCGGCTGCGCGCCGGGATCCCCCGCGTGGGCCCAAGAGAGGTATTGGCCGCCGAGGTAATGCGCCGGCACGATCGCACAGTTGTCGTAACGCCGCAAGAGTAAGCCGACGATGTCACGCTCCTGCTCGTAGGCGTTTCCGCTTGCAGGCCAGTATTTGTTGACCGCCGCAAGCTGGTCGCGATCCATTTTCATCTGAACGTCGCACCATGAAAGCGGATCGTTGGTCAGCATCCCTTGTTCCACGCGCGGGTCGGCGGCGTGCCCCGTTGCATAATCGACGTCTTCATCGGAGGCATAGCGCGTCCAGGGGTTCGACCACGCCGAAGCCCAGCGCCGCAACGTCGGCACCTCTTCTTGCGGAGTCTGTGCACCGGGAATGTGTGCGTAGCCGAACTTGATCGCGTAGTAGTCGTACGGGCCAATCGTCGTTTGGAAGAACTCTCCCTGTTTATACGGCTGCGGCCAAAGATTCAGCGGCGCATACTCCATCGCGCTCGACGTAATCCCGTGCTCGCGCGTGAACGCCATGCTCTGCAGATCGGCGGCGCTATACGCTTCGTGGCCGATGAAGTTGTGCTGCATGCCCATATTATGGCCCATCTCGTGCAGGACCGTGGCGAAGAGCGAGTCGTGGAGAAACGCTCCGGGCATCGGGTCGGTCGTGCGGCCGTATCGCACCGGATCGACGATGTATTGCCACGTAAACCGCGGCGAGCTGCCGACGACCGCCGAAACCAGCACGCCGGTCCGAATCTCTTCGCCGGTGAGCGGATTGAACAGCGTCTGCGAGTCGGCGCCGAAGCTCGGCTGGGTTTCGTTGAGCCACCGGATTACGCTGTAGCGCACGTCGTCCGGATCCCAGTTCGGATCGTCCGGCTGATCGCGCACGACCACCGCGTTGAGGATTCCGATCTTTTCAAAGGCTTTATTCCAGTCCAGACACGCGTCGCGGATCGCGCCACGGTAGGCCGGGGGAATCGTGTTGCTCAGGTAGATGACCATCGGGTGCCGCGCCGCCGAAGGATGGCCGGGATCGGCGGGGTCGAAGTTCCACCGGACGATGTAGGGCAGTTGGCGTTGCGCGCGGGTATCGTTGGCGAAGTCGAGATAGATGTCGTCGTACAGCCCGACGCGATCGTCCATCAACCGCGGGCGGTAATCGTCGTGCGGCATCTGCACGAAGTTATAAACGACGCGCATCAGAATGCGGCGCGCATCGGGCGCGGTATCGATCACGTGGCTGGCATCGCTTGCCCAAGTTTGAGCCACGGTGATCACGTCGTTCTCGGGAAATGCCTTGACGGTATCGAAATACGAGAGCGACGGGTCGAGCCGATAGGCTTTATCGGGTGGAATCGCATCGTTGATGATGTTGCGCAGATCGATGTTGTCGCTAAGGAGCGAGGAAAGATCGAAGATGACGCTTCCGGTCGCTGAGTTTTCGGCGACGATTTTGCCGATCCCGACGACGGAGTCGGGGAAGCCTGATTCGTTGGCGAGCTGCGCCGACGCGCTCGATCCGGCGTGCGCGTACCAGTTCCGCCACACCATGACGATCGAGTCCCCGCGCCGCTGGAAACGGATGATTTGCGTAGGCAGATAATCGGTATCGCCCCACCAAACCGGATCCTGACCGATCCCGTTCCCCGGCACGATCGTTTCCAGGAAATCCACGTCGAGCTGACTGGGGGTCAGCTCGAGATACGTTCCGCCTTCCTTCTGCCAGATCGTGAACAGGCCCCGAGCGGCGTGCGCCCCGGCGGTAAAGGTGGCGTATGGCTGCGCGGCACGCGCGCCGGCCGGCACGAAGAAGAAGAGCGGGGCGGCAAGCAGCGCCGCGGTCAAAAGCGTCCGGTTCATTGGGCGAATCTTCACCCGAACCGTTTTCCGCCCTGCGGCATATAGCCGTGCGCGTAGGCTTCCGCGGCTCGGACGCGGAATTGTCGCGGCCGATGGCGTCTACCGACTTCAGCATCAATCGCCAGAATGACGCGGAAGCCTTGCGATATCGCGCGGCCGCCGACCGGCACTACGCCAAAGTCGCGCTCGCGCGGCGGATCGAAGGCGTTATCGTCGTGGGCTCCATCGCACTCGGCTTTTTTTCGGCCGGCAGTGCAACGCTACAGCTCGTGCCCGCGCTCTGGGCCCTTGCATTTGCGGTCGCAGAGTCCTCGCTCATCTACCACGTCGTGCTGACGAATCGTCATGCCGGAGCGCAGTTGGCCGATTGTTTTGACCGCTGCGTGTTTTCCGAGCTACCCAACCTGCATCTGCCGTTCCCGGATTCCCTCGACGCGCTTACCGTAGATTCCGGGCGCCACGTGGGGTTGGGCGATTTGGTCGATCGCCTCTCGAACTGGTACGACCGCCGGCTGGGAGCGTTTCCTAGGGAGATCGCCCATCTTGCGGCGCTTCGGATCAACGCCTTCTGGGACGCGGCCCTACGCGGGTCGTACATCGTCGGAATGTGCGCGATCGCGAGCGTCGTTGCGATTGCCGCGCTCTTCATTTTCTCGCGCAATGGCGTGACGACCGAACGCCTCATTATCAACGTGCTCATTCCCTTTTCGCCGGCAATCCTCTGGTTCGCGCGCGAACTCGTCGAGCAGATCGATGCGCGAGCGCGAAAACGCGACTTAGAGCAGTGCATCGACGTGCTTTGGGATGCGAGCAACGGCATTGGCGTAAACCGTTCGATCGCCGCCGAAGTCGATTATCTGCAAACGCTGCTCTTCGCGTATCGCCGAACCGATGGTTCGGTCCCGAGCTGGCTCTATCGGACCGCTCGAATGCGACTGCACCGCGATATCACCTTGTTGATGGCGCGTCTCGTACAGCAAAGGAGACTCCACACTTGATCCGCCGCTCTCTCGCAATCGCTGCCTTCCTCGCCTGCGCCGCCGCACTCATCGCCGGGCCGGCTCGTTCGCAGACTTCCGACGCCGCCCTGATCGGCTGGGCCGCCGGTCCGGACGTCGCTGCGGAGTTGTCTTCCGAGAAAACGATGATGCGCGTGCCCAGCAGCGACAACGCGATGGAGATCGAACGCCACCTTTCGTCGGTTCCGCATCGCGCGACCTCGGCTGCCGATTTCGCCACCGCGATGTACGTCAAGGAACGCCTGGAACGCGACGGGTTCATAGCGCGCGTGCAAGAATATGAAGTCCAGTTCACCGGCCCGCTCGAGCAAAGCTTGACGCTGCTCTCTCCGCGGCAGATGAACTTCGATCTATTGGAAGGCACGCCGGGCCGCCATACCAAGTGGGAACTGCTGGCGGGCCAGCCGTTTCTCGAGGAATCGGGCGACGGTACCGTCACCGGTCCGGTCGTCTACGTCAACACCGCGTCGAAGGACGATCTCGCCGAGATCGACGCGCGCCACGTCAGCTTGCAAAGCGCGGTGGTTCTCGTACGCCTAGGCGCTCCCGGCGGCGGCGGCTTTCGTTCGCTCGATCCAACCTACATCGCATATAACGAACTACGCAAACGCGGAGCCGCGGCGATCCTGGAGTTCATGGAACCGGGAACGACCGGCTACGGCGGCGGCGCGATGTGGCCCAACGGCAACTTCAAGAACACGAACATGGCCGAACGCATGAGCGGGATGTCGCCGCGCGGCTTCATGATGTTTCCCCCGGGCGATCCGACGATGGCCGGCAAGGCGCCCGTCGTCGGGCTCCCGCACAAGAGTTGGAACGACATTCCGCATGCGACGATTCCCGAGTTAAGCATCACCCAGAGCACCGCGCGAACGCTGCTGGCCGGCTTGACCGGTCAAGTCGTGCCGCAATCGTGGCATCCGATGTTCGAGTTCGTCCAGCACTTCGGCGGCAACGAGATCGTCCGCGTCCACACGAAGTTCGAACGCAAAGTCAAAACCATTTGGTTGGTTTTCGGCGACATGAAAGGCAGCGCGCAGCCCGACTCGATCGTGATGATCGGCAGCCACCGCGATGCAATGACCTTCGGCGCCATCGATCCGGGTAGTGGTACGACCGTCCTGCTCCAAGACGCCGACGCCTTCCACGCGCTGGCCGCGCAAGGCTGGCGGCCCAAGCGCACGATCGAGTTTGCATCCTGGGACGGCCACGAACTCGGCCTCTTCGGATCGGCGGCCTACATCTATGAGAACGGGCCGCAACTGCGCACCAACGTCTTTCAGTACATCAACACCGATCAGCTTACGACCGGCGATCCATTTGTCGTCAGCGCTTCGCCGGGACTCTTTGCTTTCATGAAGCAAATCTGCGACGTCGTGCCGGCGGTCGACGGCAAAGGCACTTTAGGCGGGCGCGACCAGCGCGTCGATCCGCTACTCAACCCGATGGGCGGCGGATCGGACCATCAGAACTTTGCGTACATGCTCGGCGTGCCGAGCACCAGCAACGGTTATTACGGTTCGTTCGGCGCCCATCACACCGCCGAAGATAATCTCGACGGTTTGCGCACCTACGACCCCGGCCTCAAGCAGGCCGTCATCACGGCCCAAGTCACCGGCATCCAGGCAATGCGCGCGGCCAGCGCCACGGTCGACCCGTTGCGAGTCGAAGAGATTCCGGCGCAGTTGCTCAAGGATCTCACGGCGTTACAAGTCGCCGCGATCACGCGCACCAACGGCGCGACGACGCTCAGCGAGCTGCGTGCGCCGCTCGCGGCCTACCTTGCCGCTGC
>JABCZE010000124.1 GCA_013289785.1 Vulcanimicrobiota bacterium
TTTCGATCTGGTACCGATCGGCAGAGTACCGGGAACGTACGTCTATCAATACGTTCGTCCGAGTCAGATCGCGCCGTACTGGGATCTGGCCAAGCAATACGTGCTCTCGGATCACATGTTTCAGACTCAGGGCAGCGGAAGCTTCACCGCGCACCAAGATTTGATTCGTGGCGATACGGCCATCAACGCCACGTACAACCTCGTCGATTTCCCGAGCGGCGGCGCAAATCAACCTTGGGGATGCGACGCGCGGATGAATCCACCCACGACGACGTCGCTGATAACCGCGGACGGCACGTGGAAACCGTATATCAATCAAGGACCGTTTCCGTGCCTGGCCTACGACACGCTGCGCGATCTACTCGACGCAAAAAGCATCTCGTGGCGCTATTACGCCCCCACGGTTGGGCAGAGCTTCGGCGGGAATCTTTGGAACGCGTTTGACGCCATCAGAGCCGTGCGGTACGGGCCGGAGTGGGCGACGAACGTGGCCAGTCCCGAGACCAAGGTCTTCACCGACATTTCGCGCGACACGCTTCCGGCAGTTTCGTGGGTGATTCCCGATTTTCAGAACTCCGATCACCCCGGCGACAACTCCGATAGCGGTCCGTCGTGGGTCGCGCAAGTCGTCAATGCAATCGGCCAAAGCCCGGCGTGGAAGACGACCGCAATCGTGATCGTGTGGGACGATTGGGGCGGATGGTACGATCACGTGCCGCCGCCCGGCCCGCGGTCGTACGGAGGCCTGGGATTCCGCGTGCCGGCCATCGTCGTTTCGCCGTATGCGAAACAAGGCTACGTCTCTCACGATTCCTACGAGTTCGGAAGCGTCCTAAAGTTTATCGAGGATAACTGGTCGCTGGGAAACCTCGGAACGACAGATAGGACTTCCGCGAGCTTCGTCAAGGACTTTTTCGACTTCGCGCAGCCGCCTCGCAAGTTCGTCTCGATCGACGCGAAGTATTCCAGGTCATTTTTCCGGCATCAGCATCCGTCGAACCAACCGGTCGATTATGAGTAAAGGTAACCGAGATTACTGATGCCGCACGATTCGGAGCGCCGCAAGGACTCCACACAATGGAAGACTAGCGCCGGTAGCGAAAGTCAGTCTTGGCTTTATATGCGTACGATTGAAAGCTTCTCCGCTCCCGAAGGCGAGCGCACCACCGCAGCCGGCGTTGCCGTCGAGCCAGCTGCGCGCATTGTGGCCGTGCCGGTCGTGCTTTCCGATTTTCAAACCATCCAGATGACGCCGCCGCGTGCACAAGAAGAGCTCAAAACGATTCAGGCGCATTTCATGTCGCTTGCGCAATGCGCGCAACAGGGCCTGACCTCACCCGAAGATCGCGAACGCCTTACGCGCACGATCGCCGAACGGATGGCGCGCTACGGTGCGTCGAGCGAACATATCGCGCGCCGGCAAGTCAGCGTTCTCACCTCGCGCTTCGTCGTTCCTCGTCCGGAGAGTCCGTCGGAGAACGTCGCGCGATACGGCGATCTGCGGGCTTCGACCGGCGAAGCGCTCGACGAACGCATGTCGCTCTTCGAAGAAGTTGCCTGCGAAGTTTTCGAACGGGTCTATAGCGATACCGAGGCGCAGCGGCCCGACGACATCGTGCACGTGAGCTGCTCGGGTTATGTCTCACCGAGCCCGGTTCAAAGTTTTCTCTCGCGCCGGCGCTGGCTCAATACGGGCGTCACGCATTCGTATCACATGGGCTGCTACGGCGCCTTTCCGGCGATTCGCACCGCGGCGGGACTGGTCGGGTCGTCGTACGCCTCGCTCCCGACGCCGAAGCGTCGCGTCGATCTCGTGCACACGGAGTTCCTGTCGCTGCATTTCGATTTGCTCGGCGACGAGCCCGACAACTTCGTCACGTCGACGCTTTTCGCCGACGGCTTCATCAAGTACGCGGCCTACCCGCAATCGGAGTTTGCCGGCGGCGGGCGAAACGGACTGAAGATCCTGGCCATCGACGAGTTCATTCTTCCCGACTCGTTACCGGAGATGACGTTACGGCCCGGGCCGCTGCAGTTCGACATGTCGCTATCGAAGAAAGTGCCCTTCATGATCCGCGACTCGATCGGCGACTTCATTACGTCGATCTGCGGTCAAGTAGGTCTCGATTTCGAACGGGAAAAATCCACGATGGCCTTTGCGATCCACCCCGGCGGCCCGGCGATTCTCAATCAGATTCGCAGCAAGCTGGGTATCGAAGAATCACAGATCGCGCTGAGCCGGAAAGTGCTCTACGAGCACGGGAACATGGCCTCGGCGACGGCGCCGCATATTTGGCAGGCGATCGTCGAATCGCCGGCGATCCCCGTGGGCTCGAAGGTGTTGAGCATGGCGTTCGGGCCGGGCTTGACGGTAATCGGGGCCCTCTTCGAGAAAGTTTAGGCCCCACAATGGCAACCACACCAGCGGCAAAGACCCAGAAGTTTTCCGTGCCGGCTCCCTTCTATTGGGGCGTTAAAGGCGTTCACGCCGCCGCACCTCTCTTCGTCACGCTCGGGAATCTGGAGACGAAGATGTTGGCGCGCCGGCTCGCCGGGCAAACCATCGACCGGCCCGTCTATATTTGCGGGCTTCCGCGCGCCGGGACGACGATCACGCTTCAGATGCTGAGCGAGCACCCCGACGTCGTCACGCACAAGTACGCCGATTTCTTGATGCCGTACATGCCGTACGTCTGGAACCAAGTCTTTCCACGCATTCCCGTCAACGCAATGCGCAAGCCCGTCCCGCGGATTCATCGCGACCGCATCGAAGTGACGCGCGACAGCGCCGAGATGGGCGAGGAAATTCTCTGGGAGCATTTCTTTCCGTTCATCCACGACGAGACGAACTACAGCGTGCTCGACGGTACGACGTCGAATCCGGCGTTCGAGCATTTTTACGTCGACCACCTCAAGAAGCTGGAGCTAGTACGCGGACGTAACCGCTACGTCAGCAAGGCGATCATGTGCGTCGTCCGCATGCAGTACCTGCGGCGCATCTTTCCGGATGCGCGCTTCTTGCTGTACGTGCGCAATCCGATCGACCACATTGCCTCGATGATCAAACAAGACCGCATCTGGGCGGAGCTCGAGAAGAGCGATCCCCGCCAGATCGAGATCATCGAACTAACCGGGCACCACGAGTTCGGGCCGCACCAGGTGATGGCCAACGTCGGTAACCCCGACGAGCTGCGTGAGATCCGCCGGCTCTTCGACGCCGGCCAGTGGGGGATGTCGCGGGCGCGCTATTGGGCCTACGTCTACGGCTTCGTGGCCAATCAGCTCCAGGCGGATCCCGAGCTGGCGCGCAGCGTCTGCATCGTGCGCTACGAGGACCTCTGCTCGGATTCGCTCCCGACGATCGACCGCATCCTCACGCATGCCGGCCTAGCCGCCGAACCCTTCGCGCAGACGCGCGAAGCCTACAGTAAGAAGCTCTCGTTCCCAGACTATTACAAGCCCGTATTCAGCGCGCAAGAGCTGGCGGAGATCACGCGCGTGACCGGCGACGCCGCGGCGTATTTCGGCTACGACGTCGGTACGATCGCGCGGCGAGTGGAGGCACTCACCTAATGCTGTTTTCACGAGTCAGCGTGGCTCTGCTCGCAGGCGCCGCGATCGCCGGCTGCGGTGGCGCCGGCAGTCCCGGCGGAGCGCCGGGAGCGCTGCCGGCAATCCATCATCGCACTTCGGGCAGCTCCCCGATCCAGCACGTGATCATCGTGATCCAAGAGAATCGCAGTTTCGACGATCTCTTCGCGACGTTTCCAAAAGCCGACGGAACGACGACCGGCCAGGGGGAGCCGATGCCACAAGCCGAGGCAGCGACTTGCGCGAAAGACAACCAGCACGTCGTCACGCAGTCGAACACAACCGTTCCGCTAACGAAGGTCTCGCTCGTCGGCGTTGGCTTCCCGAAGTTCAAAAACAACAGCGGCAAGACGGTACCCTTTGGCGAGGGCACCGACCTTCCACACGTTTGGGGCTGGTACAACAGCCTCTTCCCATTCCTGGACCAGTACGACAACGGCAATATGGACGGTTTCGACTTGGAGGGCTCGGGAGCCAACGGCAACGGCTCGACGGTTTGCACCTATCCCTACCAGTACGTCAATCCCGCCGCGATTAAAGAGTATTGGGATTTAGCGCAGCAGTACGTGCTCGCGGACCACACCTTCCAAACGCAGGGCAGCGGATCGTTCACCGCACACCAGGATCTGATCGCCGGCGGCACCCCCGTCAACTATGCTTACGGCGGCTACTCCGACGACAGCATAATCGACAATCCTTCGTATTGGCCGTGGGGATGCGATGCGCCTCAGGGTGTGGTGACGTCGTTAATCACGACGAATCTGAAGTTTCTGTTGCTCAAGGGACCCTTCCCGTGTTTTACCTACACGACGATGCGCGATCTCCTCGACGCGCAGTCGGTCTCCTGGAAATACTATGCCGTGCTCGTCAAAGGCGGCAACGCCGGCCTCTGGAGCGCCTACGACGCAATCAAGGCCGTCCGGTATAGCAAAGAGTGGACCACCAACGTCACGACCAGTCCAAACGTGATCTTCCAAGATCTTAAGGGCGGCACGCTTCCCGCCGTCTCTTGGGTCACGCCCGACGGCCAGAACTCCGACCACCCCGACGAAAAGGGCGCCAACGGCAAGTACGTCGACCACGGTCCGCCGTGGGTCGCCAACATCGTCAATGCGGTCGGAGAGAGCCAGTATTGGAAGTCCAGCGCGGTTATCGTGCTCTGGGACGATTGGGGCGGATTCTACGATCACGTTGCTCCGCCGTGCCTGTACCAGTCGCAATGCCGCGACAACCAGGGCGGCCTCGGATTTCGCGTGCCGATGATTATCGTCTCGCCGTACGTGACGGCGCACGTGGAACACACACAATACGAGTTCGGCAGCATTCTAAAATACATCGAGGAGAACTGGGGCTTGCCGGTGGGGGGCCTGGGAACGAGCGACAAGCGCGCCACCAGCATCGGAAACGTTTTCAACTACGATCAAAAGCCGCGAAAGTTCAAGGCCATCACGACCTCGCTTCCGCTATCGTTCTTCCTGCACCAGAAGCCGTCGAGCTTACCGCCCGATCCCGAATAGTCCCGCAATAGTCACTGCTCGTCGGGGATTTGCCCGTCGTTGGCTTGACGCAGGAAAAAGTCCGGCCCCGTGGGCGCTTTGATCGGAACGAACGCACGCGGCTTCTGTGAGAAATCGAAGCAGTCGAGTGCCGGAGAGGTTGCGCGGGTGTCGGCCACGCTGAGTTGAGGCAGGTTGAACAAATCCTCCGCGAAGCGTAAAACGCTGGCCGTTTCGTACGGCACGTGCGAAACGTAGTGCTGTTTTGCATAAGCAGAGATCACGATGAGCGGAACTCGGAAGCCGAGGCTGTCGTAATCTTTGAACGGCGGGGGCACGGGGTCGTAGGTGCCTCCCCAATCGTCCCATTGAACGAAGACCGCCGTCGAATCCCAGAACTTGCTCTCACCAACCGCGTTAACCAGCGACGTCACCCACGATGGGCCGAGGCCGACACCGCAGTCCAAATGGTCCGAATCGGGGCAGAGGGGCGTGATCCACGTGAAGCTTGCCAGATCCCCTTTTTTGATGTCGGTCAGAAAGCGCTTCTGCGGAAC
>JABCZE010000125.1 GCA_013289785.1 Vulcanimicrobiota bacterium
CCGTAGGATCCCAGTAACCCGGAGTCCAGTAGGCGCCGACTGCCGGCGCGGCGACCCAAACGCCCGGAACCCAGTAATAGCCGGCCGCTCCCCAGCCCCAGTAGCCGGGCGTATACATGTAATTGGGTGCCGGGGCGACGGGGATCGTGTAAACGGGTATCGGCGGCGGAGCCACGCCTACGGTGACGCCAACGCCAATTGAGAACTGTGCCGGTGCGGGCACCGGGAGAGATACGATAAAAACGGCCGCGAGCAGCGCGGGAAGTAATCTTGAGATTCGCATGTGTTCTCCTTTCCGGAGTGGATGCTCGAATTATATCCGCAAAGAAGCAGTCTCACGCGGACGAATTCATGCATCAGGAGCGGTTTCATACAACTCTTACCCGTTCGTTAGGCCCTTCCAACGCGCCGTTCATCTCGCTCTCACATCACGCTGTGCGGCGAGCGCAAAAAAAAACAGGGGCCCAAAATGGGCCCCTGCGCGATCGCGACTTAGCGCGCCGGTGGTGGTTTGCTCTTGTTTCCGGTGTTCGGCGGGGGCTTGCCCTGCCCGCTACCCTGCGGCGGCTTTCCCTGTCCGCTCGGGGGCTTCGATTGCGGCGCGGGCTTATGCTGCGTGGTCGGTGCGGGCTTGTGCTGCGTTGTGGGCGCAGGCTTGTGCGGCGTTGTGGCCGCAGGCTTGTGCTGCGTCGTCGGCGCGGGCTTGTGCTGCGCTGCGGGCGCGGCTGGTTTATTTTGCGTCTTCGGCGCCGTTTGTTTGTTTTGCGTCGTCGGCGCCTTGTTCGTTGACGAATTCGAACCGGACTTCATTTGGTTCTGTGCGTTTTTCTTGTCGGCGGTCGTTACCGGCGCAGCGTTAGGGGGTTTATTCGTGCTGCTGAACGGCTTTTGGGAAGACGTCAGCGTCGGCTTGCCTTTGTTCACGCTCGCGTATTGATTGCGATCGTTGCTCGCGTACTGCGCCTGGTTTTTCTGATCGGTTGTAGGCGGCCTGCCGTTCTTGCGCGCCGTGATCTGGCCTGACGTTGGCTTGGCCGTCGTTCCACCGTGGCCGCCGTTGTAGCTAACGTGTGAGCTGTTGTTGTAGTGGTTGTTGTTGATGACGGTCTTATTCACGTACGTGTTGTGAATGTTGGTTCGGTTCACGTTCGTGACGGCCGTATTGTAGCGGAACTGATTGCCGGCCCATGCGCCGCCGACGAAGCCGCTGCCATAATAGCCGGCTCCGTAGTTGATGCCGCCGTAGAAGCCGACGCTGGCTCCCCAGTAGCCGCCGGTCCATCCGTATCCGCCGCCGCTGGCGCCCCAGTAGCCGGGCGTCCATAAGAGGCCGACGGACGGCGGTGCGACCCAAACTCCGGGGGTCCAGTAGTATCCGGCCGATCCATAGCCCCAGTAGCCTGGGGTCCACTGGTAGTTCGGATAGGGCGCCGCGGGCTGGGCGTAGACGGGAATCGGCGGCGGGGCCACGCCGATCGAAACGCCGACGCCGACAGCAAACTGCGCCGGGGAGGGTACGGGAAGGGCGGCTAAGAGAATGGCCGCCATAAATGCAGGGAGCGATCTTAAGATTCGCATGACTTGTCCTTTTCGCGGAGCGGGGTGAGGTCTCGATTATAACCCGATATAACCTCGTACCCGCCGTCATACTTCATCAATCTAACGTAATCTTCGTGGTCACCGGGGGATGTTAGGATCGTCCGCATGTTCGACGTGGGGGATTCTTTACGAAGTGCGTTCGCCCGGGCTCGGGCGGGGCTTGGAGATGCGCAGGAAGCAGTCGCACGCGCCAACGCCGGCAAAGAGGGGGGCCGCAGCGCCGACGCCGCGATGGCGCAGACCGCCGCGGCGGCGATCTTTTCCGAAGCACTTCTGAGCGCCGAGCACGCTCGTTTCGAGGAGATCAAGGCGGTGACGAAATGACCGTAGATCTGCTCGATGCGGCAGCCAGCGGGATGGACGCACAGCGCGCGGCGCTCGACGTGGCGGCTCGCAACGTGGCCGCCGCCGAGGCTGCGGGGCCCAATGGCGAGTATCCGAGGCTGATTCCGCAGTTTCGCCTGCTGTCTTCCGACGACGGCGACGCGCGGGTCGAGTTCGCCGGAACCAGCACGCAGCACGGCACAAACGTCGACATTTTAACCGAAATGATCGCGGTGATGAACGCTTCGCGCGCCTACGAATCCGATGCCTCGATTTTCGACGTAGGCAAAACGCTGGCCGAAAAGACGATCGACTTGGAGCGGTTGTGAGAGTCGAGCCGCTGCTTCCCGACGCAGCACCGTTCGCCGCGGCCGGCGGCGGCGACGCCGGCGGCTTCGCGAAAGCGCTCGACGCGCTCGATACGACCTTAGGCAGCGCGCAGCGCGCCGAAGACGCCTTTGCCGATGGCGGCGGAACCTTGCAAGAGGCCGTATACGAACGAGCGCGGGCGGACGTAGCGCTCTCCGTCGCGACGGCCACGGCACAGCGCATCGCGCAATCGGTGCAATCGATCCTGAACATGCAAATTTAGAAACATGCCCGCGCTGACGCAGCTGTTGGCTCGGTGGAACTCGCTGCCCGCAGCGGCGCGCGTCGTTGCCGGCGCCGCGGTATCCCTCGCAGTGGTCGTGTCCCTCGCGGTGGCGATTGTCGCGCACCCGCCTCGCGTCTCACTCTTTGCCGCGCCGCTGCATCCCGAGCAGTTGAGCGAAGTCGAGGACCGGCTGGCGAGCTGGAACGTAACATTCACCCCGACAGCCGATAACGTCGTCGTCGATGCGGGCCGGCGGAACGATCTTTTGCTCCGCCTCTCGTTGGCCGGCGTTCCGCACCCTCACCTCTCGAGCACCGGCGAAGCGTTGGCGACCATCGGCGTACTCACGCCGCAAGCGGTAGTTGAAGCGCAAACGCGTGCCGGCCTAGCCGGCGATATTGAGGCGGGATTGCGTGGAATCGACGGTGTCGACGATGCGCGCGTGATCGTTGCGCCCGCCAAAGCGCCGGAGTTTGCCGACCAGTCCGCGCGCGACGCGAGCGCAAGCGTGCGGCTGCGACTACGCGCCGGCGGGCGGCTTTCGCGAGAGGCGATCGACGGCGTGCGAGCGTTTGTAGCGGCCAGCGTTCCCGAGCTGCAGCCGGCGCACGTCACGATCTTGGACGATCGAGGAGTCGCCCTCGGTGACGGCGGGACGGCCGGCGGCGATGCCGCGGAACTCCAAACCTCGCTGCAATCGGCGCTCGATGCCGCGCTCGGCGACGGTGCGACGATCGTACGCGTGCGGGCCGAGTACGCCGGCGAGCGCACCTCGGAGCGGGATCTGCGGCGAACGCCAACAAGCGCACAAGAAATAGCGGGAACGAGACGCAGCGAAAGTTACGATGGCGGCGGTAAGCGATATCGACGGCTCGAAGAGGGTGAGGATCGAGGGAGCGAAACGCACGAGCTGCTCTCCGTGGCGCAAGCCGGCGGCCTCAAACGCCTTTCCACCGCGGTCTTCGTGGATCAGAGCCGCGCTCTCGATCTGGCGAAGGTTCGCGAGCTAGCCGCCGCCACGGTCGGCTACGACGCGCGCCGCGGAGATCTGCTCGCCGTCGAAGCGGTCGACTTTCGCCGCGCTCCGACGCTGCGCAGGGATCGATGGTGGCTGCTCTACGGAGCGATCGCACCGCTCGCGCCCGCCTTCATCTTTACTCTGGGCCTCGTGATCTGCGTGCGACTTGCGATGCCGCCGTTGGCCACGTTCTTACAGTCCTTGATCGAACGCGCTGCCGTAGAGCGTGCCTCCAGGGCCGCCGCGGGCTTCGCACCCGCGCGCGTGCGCAGCATGCTGGAGCAGGAACCGCCGCATGCCGCAGCCGCGATCATTAGTGCGCTTCCCGCGGCGACGGCTACCGCCGTCCTCGAACTCTATCCGCCGCACGAACGAGAAGCGATCGTGCGGCGCATGCAGCGCCGCAACTCACCGCTCATCGATGACGCGCAGGAGCTGCTGCGCCGTCATGTCTGAGGGATTCGTCCCGCTCGCCCGTTTTTTGCATCCGCCGCCGGAGCCGGTTGTCTTCTCCCTTCCTCAAGCTCCCGAAGCCGGCGCGGCGTTCATACCGTGCTCGCATTCAGAGGAGAGCTTCATCCAGTTTGCCGCCACGTTCGGCGCGATTCGCCGTTTTCGCGCCGCCCTGGCGGACGCGTTGGACGTCGCGGTACAGCAGCTGCTCGCGGAGATCGCCGAGAACGTGCTAGCGCGCGAGCTGACGGTGGCCGGCGCGGACGTTGCGGCCATCGTTGCAAAGACGCGCGAGCGATTCTCGAGCGAGCGAGTTCTGCGCGTGCGCGTTCATCCGCGAGACCGTACCGCGTTGGACAGCCTCGAGATCGACTCGGTTCTCGACGAGACGCTGGTGCCCGGCGACGTCATCGCCGAGCTTCGCAGCGGGACGATAGATTTACGCCTGCGTGCGCGGCTGGACAGTGCGCTGGCTGCATGTGCGCCATGATGGTGCAACCGCGCCTTTGTCTCGGCACGTGCGCGTTTGGTCGAGCCCTCGACGCTACCGGAGCTCCGCTTGACGGCGCAGCGGCGCTACGCGGCCGCCAGGTGTCGCTGGAGCTTCATTCGCCACGACCCAACGAACGCACCGCGATCGGCGAGCCGCTGTGGACGGGAGTCCGCGTGATCGACGCGCTCTTGACGATTGGCCGCGGCGCCCGAGTCGGAATCTTCGGCGCGCCGGGTGCCGGGAAGACGACCCTGCTGGAGTCGTTGGTTGACGGTTGCGTTGCGGATGCGGTCGTCGTTGCATTGGCGGGAGAGCGTGGGCGTGAGGCGCAGCACTGGATCGCGCGCTGCGACGAGCGCACGACGGTGGTCTGCGCGACCAGCGATCGTCCCGCAGGCGAGCGCGTGGCCGCGGCGCACGTCGCCGTTGCGCACGCGCAAGCGCTTCGCGAACGCGGTCTCGACGTGCTGCTGGTGCTCGACAGTCTAGCGAGGGTCGCCGCGGCATCGCGCGAGATCGCCGTCGCCTCGGGAGAGAGTGCCGGCCGCGGAGGCTATCCGCCCAGCGTCTTTGCGGAGTTGGCGCGGCTCGTGGAGGTTGCCGGCGCGGTCTCCGGCGGCTCGATCACGATGATCGCCACCGTCCTGAGTGACGGCGACGATCGCGATCCGGTCAGCGAAGCGGCGCGCTCGCTCTTGGATGGGCACATCGGTCTTTCGGTCGCGCTCGCGCACGCCGGGCGCTTTCCGTCGGTCGATGTTTTGAGCAGCACCAGCCGCACGATGGAAATGGTCGCCAGCGAAACGCACCTGCGCGATGCGCGTACCTTGCGTCACACACTGTCGATGCTCGACCGGATCAAAGACGCGCGCAGCTTGGGCATCGAGCCTGCGGAGCGTTCCGCACGCGCGGCGGTTGCCATGGAAGGCCAGATCGAGAGTTTTTTGCGGCAGAGCCGGCAGCGATGTGATCGCGGCGCGACGCTGTCGCAACTCGCGCAGCTTGCGCAAGTCCTGGAGAGCGAGAATGGAGATCGATAACGATTTAACGGCCATCGCGCGTCGCATGAGCGAGATCTCATCGGGCCCGGCAATCGACGTTGCGGCCTTTGATGGCTTTGTCGAAGCAGCGAATGC
>JABCZE010000126.1 GCA_013289785.1 Vulcanimicrobiota bacterium
TCAACACGTTGATGCACATCGGCAGTTTGCTGGCAGTCTTTCGCAAATACGTCGAGACCGACTTTACCGATCCTCAGATCGTTTCGCTGGTAACGTATTTTCAAGGAATCTCGCCGGCCGCCGTGGTCAGCAGTCAGGTTCCGTACACCGGCGACATCAACTTGCCCAACGAAGGTGATTCGCTCGTACCAGACACGCAGGCTCGAGCAAAGCTGGTGGCAGCGATGTTGACGGCCGCACCGCCGATGCCGGTCCGGTCGCCCGATGCGATGACGCTAGCTGCGATCCCGCCCTCGACGCTGCACGTCGACGTCGAGAACGGCAGCACCGTCGCTGGGGCGGCCCACCGCGTTGCGGCCGAACTCAAGCACGCCGGATTTACGATTGGTGACGTCGGTAACGCGGACCGTTCCGATTACACGGCGACGGAGATTCACGAGCATTCGAGCGTAACGTTTGCCGGCGCCAAGGTGCGAGCCGCGCTGCCGCCGACCGTTAAAGGGGTGGTCGTCGTTCCCGATCCGGCAAGCCCCTCGCCCGCGCAAGCCGCGAGCGACGTCACGGTTATCGTCGGGAACGATCTGGCGAGCAACGCCGCGCCGAACCTGTGACGGCGAAGAGCATCGTTGCGGTCGTTGCGGCGGCCGGGCTATTCGTTGCCGGCGGTTGGCGCGTCGTCGTGCACAAGAGCAATTTAGCACCGGCGCTGGTAACGCCGGCGACGAACGTACATCTGGAACTCTCCGACGATCTCGCGGCGCGGCTCTATCGCGCGACGCACGAGCTGCCGACTGAGGACCGCTCGGGGCGCCCGCGCTTGATCGCGCTGACGTTCGACGACGGGCCCTATCCAATTTATACGCCGATGCTGCTCGACGTGCTGCACGATCTGCACGTGCCGGCGACGTTCTTCTTGATCGGACAGGACGCGCGCCAATGGCCCGAGCTGACGCGCCGCATCGAAGCCGAGGGCAATGAGATCGGCGATCACACGTATACGCATCCAAACCTCGATCAGGAGAGCGCCGATCAAGTCCGCAAGGAGGTTCTCGAAGGGCGCGACGCGCTTTGGCAGCTCAGCCACGATCCGGCCGTTCGGGTCCTGATGCGTCCGCCTCACGGTCGCTACACCGAGCGCACGCTGCGCGTCGTTCAAGCGCTTGGCTATTCCGTCGTGCTCTGGACCGACGACGGCGGCGATTGGCGCACGGTGACCGTTGAGGCCCTGCAGCGTCACCTGGTAGAGCATGCGACCGCGCCGGAGATCGTGCTGCTCCACAGCGGCAAACTCGCCACGATCGAGGCCTTGCCGTACGTTGTGGACCGCTTCAAGAGGGCCGGCTACCGATTCGTTACCGTTGGCGAGCTGCTCAAGCTGGTGCAGGCCGGCGAGCTCAATCATCCCTTGCGGCGAGCGGTTTAGGCGGTTGCCACGCCAAATTATCGATGTTGAGTCGGGGCGTCCGGCCTACCAGCGCCGGCGAATCCGCCGTTTCATCGTGATTTTTGTGGTCATTGTGATGTTTGTAGCCGCCATCTGGCTCCTCGCCGGCCGCACGCGCGCCGAGGAAAGTCACGCCTCTGCGGGAACCCCTGGGAAAGCATGCTGTCTAAACTCACCGTAAGTTTTCTTCTGCTCGCTACTACTGCCGCGATCGTTGCGTGCAGTAATCTTGGCATGACGACGGGCGTGAACGTCGGACCGAACTTTCCGTCCAAGACGCTCTACGCCACCAACAGCAATCAGAACGCAGTCAGCATCTACTCGGACGGCACGACCGAATCGAAGCTCGGCGGCGGCCCGACCTATGAAATCGGCGGCGCCAACACAACGCTCAACGGTCCCCAATACCTTGCTTTCGATCGGCGCGGCGAGCTGTGGGTAACGAACTACAACCCCAGCACCAAAAATGCGGTCTTGGTCGAGTTCGCAGCGCTGGCAACCGGCGACGTGAATCCGCTCAACTCGGCGATTCTGCCGGGACGTCCGCGCGGCATCGCGTTTACACCCAAAGGTCCGACTCCGTTGCCCTCGAGTTCGGTCGGGCCCGCTCCGCCGATCATGGTAATCGCCGACGTCGATTCGAGCGACGTCTATCCAAGCCGGATCTTGCTCTTCAACGCAGGCGCAACGTCGCCGTTCCAGTCGATCGGGGGCCCGAAACCCCATTTGAGCTTGCCCGGCGGAGTCGCGATCGACCGGAACGGTAACCTGTACGTCGCCAACATTCAGGGCGCAACGGTAGAGCAGTTCGCTCTGCCGACGCCAACGGCGAGTCCCAGGCCGACTTCGACGCCCAAACCGACGCCGACACCTAAACCAACGCCGACGCCGACGGGCAAACCCAGCCCCACGCCGACGCCTTCGCCGTCGCCAACGCCATCACCGACGCCGACGCCGGTCAACATCGCTCCGCGATTCACGATCGACGCGAAGAACGGCATGATCACGCCTACCGGCGTGGCGCTCGATTCGTCCGGTAACATCTACATCGTCGACCAAGGGCGACGCGGCGCCAGCTGTAACGCCTCCGACTCGCCCGCGATCTTGGTCTTCCCGCCGTACAATAAGCGAATCCCGTTCACGAAACCGATTCGCAAGATCCAAGGCTGTAATACGATGCTCTATCAACCGACGGACATCAAGCTCAACTCGGCCGGGGTCACGTATGTCGCCGACTCGACATCGGGCGGAAAGGGCATCATCTTGATCTTCCCCGCCGGTGCCGGTGCCGGGAACAATCACAACGTCACGCCGACGAACTACACGTCGCCGGGCGCCGTTACCGGAATAGCAATCAACCCGTAGGGCCTGTCGGCGAATGGCATTCCTCAAAACACTAATTGACGGTAACGAGCGCGATGTGGCGCGCCTACGGCGCACCGCACGAGCCGTCAATGAGTTCGATGCCCGCTTCTCCGCGATGCCCGATGCGGAGCTGCAAGCCAAGACGGCCGAGTTCAAGAATCGCCTAGAGCAAGGCGAATCGCTCGACGCGATGCTGCCGGAAGTCTTCGCCGTCGTGCGCGAGGCCGGCAAACGCACGCTGGGCATGCGGCACTTCGACGTGCAGATCATGGGCGGCCAGGTGCTCTTCGAAGGACGCATCGCCGAGATGAAGACCGGCGAAGGCAAGACGCTGGTCGCAACGCTGCCCGTCTACGCGCGCGCGCTGGAAGGGCGCGGCGTCCACGTGGTCACCGTCAACGACTATCTCGCGCGTCGCGATGCCGAGTGGATGAGCCCGATCTATCAGTACCTCGGCTTGAGCGTCGGCGTGATCCAGCACGGACTCGAACCGGCCGAGCGGCGCGCGGTGTACAACTCCGACGTCACCTACGTCACCAACAACGAGGTCGGCTTCGACTATCTGCGCGACAACATGGCGTGGCAGGTCGAAGATTTGGTCCAGCGCGAGCTGTACTTCGCGCTCATCGACGAAGTCGACTCGATCCTCGTCGACGAAGCGCGTACGCCGCTGATCATCAGCGGTCCCTCGCAAGAGGCGACCGAGCTCTACGAAAAGTTCGCGCAGATCATTCCGCGGCTGAAGAAGGGCGAAGACTTCACCGTCGACGAGAAGGCGCACGCCGTTCCGATCACCGAAGCCGGCGTCGCTCGCGTCGAGAAGATGCTCGGCATTCAGAATCTGTACGAGCAGCGCAACATTGAGTTGACCCATCAGCTCAACGCCGCGCTCAAGGCCTGGAACCTGTTTCACCGCGACCAGCAGTACATCGAGAAGGAAGGCGAGATCGTCATCGTCGACGAGTTCACCGGGCGGCTGATGTACGGCCGGCGCTACTCCGACGGCATCCATCAGGCGATCGAAGCGAAGGAAGGCATCAAGGTTCGGGGTGAGGACCAAACCCTCGCGACGATCACCTTCCAAAACCTTTTCCGGCTCTACGAACATCTCGCGGGCATGACCGGCACGGCGAAGACCGAGGAACGCGAGTTTCGCGACATCTACGGATTAGACGTCGTCGTCGTGCCGACGAACATGCCGATGGTCCGCAAAGACAGCTCCGACATCGTTTATAAGTCGGAGAAGGCGAAGTTCGAGGCCGTCGTCGACGAGATTATCGCCGAACATTCGAAAGGGCGACCGGTGCTGGTCGGTACGCGTTCGATCGAGAAGAGCGAGTTGCTGGCGGCGATGCTGCGCCGGCGCGGCGTCGAGTGCAACGTGCTCAACGCAAAGTACCACGAGCAGGAAGCCGAAATCATCAAGGACGCCGGGCAAGATGGCCAAGTGACGATCGCCACCAATATGGCGGGTCGCGGTACCGACATCAAGTTGGGCGACGGCGTCGCCCGCAACGGCGGCCTGCATATCATCGGAACCGAACGCCACGAGTCGCGACGCATCGACAACCAGCTTCGCGGACGCTCGGGCCGGCAAGGCGACCCGGGTTCGTCGCGCTTCTATATTTCGCTCGAAGACGAAGTGATGCGCCTGTTCGGCGGTGAGCGCATGACGAACATCATGGAGCGCGTGGGCTTCACCGACGAGCAGCCGATCGAGTCGGGCCTGGTGAGCAAGTCGATCCAGCGGGCGCAGAGTAAGGTCGAGGCGCACAACTACGAGATTCGCAAACACGTCCTCGAGTACGACGACGTGATGAACAAGCAGCGTTCGGTGATCTACGCCGACCGCCGCGCAAACCTGGAAGCAAAGTTCGATTCGCGGACCTTCATGCTGCAGACGCTCGAGGGCAAGGTTGACGAAGCCGTCGAAGAAAACGCGCCGGAGAACGCGCACCCGAGCGAATGGGACCTCGAAGAGATGCTCAACGCGCTCGAACTCGTCTTTCCGATCAAGCGCAGCATGACGGTCGCCGATCTCGAAGGGAAGGACCGCGAAGATATTCGGCGTCTGCTGCAAGCAAAAGCCGTCGAGGCGTACGAAACCAAAGAGAAGGAAGTTACACCGGAGATTCTGCGCGTCGTCGAGCAGCGCTACCTTTTGCTGCCGATCATCGATCGCCAGTGGGTCGATCACTTATACGTGATGGATCACCTCAAGACGGGCATCGGCTTGCGCGGCTACGGCCAAAAAGATCCTCGCGTGGAGTACGAAAAGGAAGCGTTCGAAATCTTCGAATCGCTCAAAAATAATATCTCCGACGAAGCGATCAAGGGCGTCTTCCGCGTCGTGATCGAACACGGTCCGCCGCAACAAGAGCTGGTGCCGTATCCGAGCGGGCCGCAGTTCGAGCCGATTCCTTCCGGCGAACTCGTTCCGCAACCCGCCGCCAACGGCGGCCGCGTTCCCGCCCAACGAGTCGAACAACTCCTCGGTCCAATGCCGGGCACGGGCCGCAGCGTCCAACAGTTCCACACGAATAAAGACGACGAGGAACCCGCAAAGCCGGTCCATCGCGATCAACCAAAGGTTGGGAGAAACGAACTTTGCCCGTGCGGCAGCGGCAAGAAATTCAAACGCTGCCACGGCAGCGGCGTAACGGGCTCCGGCTTGTCATCCTGAGCGAAGTCGAAGGACAAGATAGTGTCGCGAACTGAGCGAAGTCGAAGTGCGCCCCGGATGTGCACGAAGTTCAAGAAATGCCGCGGTGCCGCAGCGTTCTGGGATAGATACCGTATTCCGCGTCA
>JABCZE010000127.1 GCA_013289785.1 Vulcanimicrobiota bacterium
TTTCATGACCGGCGGATTCACGACCGTCTTCGAAGAGGTCGTGTTGATCGGAACCGCCGGCGCGTTGCTGCTCTATAGCGCGATCGGCCCGGCGTCGCGCGTGGCCGGCACGGTTGCAATCATGTTGTGGAGCGCCTGCGGCGCGATGCTGATGGCGGGCGCCGCGAACCTGATCGCGATCTTTCTCGGGCTCGAACTGCTCTCGCTCGGTTTATATGCGCTCTGCGCTGCCGTGGATCGAAAGACCGCGCGAGAGTCGGCGCTCAAGTATTTGATCCTGAGCTCGACCGCTACGGCGTTCTTGCTTTTCGGCGCGGCGTTGCTTTTCGGCGCGACGGGCAGCGTCATGCTGGCCGATCTGCTCAATCCGTCGCTAGTCTCGAACCCGATCTTTTGGATGGGCGCCGGCATGTTTCTGATCGGCCTGGTTTTTAAGCTGAGCCTCGTGCCGTTCCACACCTGGACGCCCGACGTCTTCGAAGGAGCGCCGTTGCCGGTCACCGCCTTTATGAGCGTGGTAACCAAGGCCGGCGCGCTCGCCGTCTTGGCGCGATTTACTTATGCGGCGTTGCCGGCGGGAGTCGGCGCGAAACTCTTGTTGCCCGTATGGATCCTGGCGGGCATTTCGATGATCGTGGGCAACGTCGGTATGCTCGCGCAACGCGATCTCAAGCGGCTGCTGGCATATTCGGGCATCGCGCAGATCGGATACATCGTCGTCGCGCTCGCGGGGGGAACGCCGCTGGGGTTGCGTTACGCAATTTATTACTTGACGGCGTATGCCTTCATGAACTTGGGCGCGTTTGCGGTCGCCGCTTCGATCTCGGGGCCCGGCGAAGAGGGGGCGGAGCTGGACAGTTATAACGGTCTGGCGCGCCGGCGGCCGTGGCTTGCCGCGGCGATGACCGTCTTTCTGCTGGCTCTCTCCGGCTTGCCGCCGACCGCGGGTTTCCTGGGGAAAATCTTGATCCTCGCAGTGACGGTGGCAAACGGCTATATCTGGCTCGCCGCCGCGCTGATCGTGGGCACGGCGATCTCGCTCTACGCCTACGCAAAAGTGATCCGCGCGATGTATGCCCCGGAGGACGGCCAACATGACGACCTGCGCCCCTTCGTTCCCCTGGCCTGGGCGGGGGCGGCAGTCTGCGCCGTCGCCGTCATCGCGATGACGTTCTACCCGCTCACCCCCAGCAACGTGCTGCCCCTCGTCCGCTAGCGCGGCGTCACGCCGCCCAGCAGCCGTGCGCTATAGTCGTCGAAGAGGTGTCTACCATGATTCGACGCGCATTTGCCGCCCTGGTTTTGGCGGTTCTGCCATTGACCGCGACGTTCGCGGGTTCGGTAAGGGCACAGGACGCGGATATCATTCCGATCGACGCCCACGCCGCCGTGGACCAGCAGGCCGCGATCCTGTATGCCCGCCAATTGATCGCCGCGGGCCAGCTCGATCGAGCGGTCGAAGCCATGGAGAGTTTTGTCGCGACCCATCCGAAAGGCGTCGAGGCGGCGCGATTTCTCGGCGACCTCTATTACCGGCAGGGGCGCTTCGATAAAGCCGAAGCGATCTACCTGGGGCTTCTCGCTCGCAATTCGCACGATAAGGAGACGCACAATCGCCTCGGCGTCGTCTATGCCAGCGAGGCCCGCGTGGACGACGCGATCTTCCAGTTCCAAAGCGCACTGCCCGGCACCGATTCGATTAAAGACCTAGTCATGCTGCATCTGCGCAAGGGCGATCTGCCGCAATATCAGGCTGAGATGCAACGCGTTGCAAACGCCAATCCGACCGACTCGGATCTGCAAGAAGAACTCGGCGAAGTCTTTGAAGCGCTCCATCGCCCGGCTCAGGCGATCGTCTATTTTCGGCGGGCGCTCGATAGCGACTCGACCTCGATTGCCGCGCTCAACGGCGCCGGCATGGCGTACCTCGACATCCACGATTTCACCACGGCGCTTGGCTATCTCAACAACTGTCTCAACGCCGATCCCATCAACTACGCCTGCCTCGACAACGTGGGAGTGGCAAAAATACAGGCCGGCCAGTACGGAGACGCCATCTCAGTCTTTACGCGCGCGCGCCGGTTGGAGCCCGAACGCCCGGAAGCCCTCGTCAACTTTGGTTACCTCGCCGACCTTCGCGGCGACTGGAAGCGCGCGGTTGCGTACTACGTGGAAGCGATTTCCGTCGATCCGTATGTTCCCGAATCGTACGTAAACTTAGGCATCGACTACGAAAAGAACGATCTCTATCCGTTGGCGCAAGCGGCGCTGCTCAAAGGCGTCGCCGCCGCACCCTACGACGGCCGCGTGCACTACCTGCTCGCGCGCGCATACGCGGCGCAAGGGAAGAAAGAACTGGCGTTAGAGCAGCTCAAAGCGGCAGCGACTTCGCTCGATCCCGACGTCGCGCAGATTGCCAAAGAGGAGACGGCTCGCCTTACCGCCTCAGCCGACTCGTCGCCGTTGTAATGAACGGGATGTGAACGAGTTCGTGGCCTCCAGAGACTCTAGACCGCCGGCGCCTCCTCCGCCGCCACCCCCGACGCCGCAAAGCGTTCAGGTGATTCTCCGCGAGGGCAATCCACCGCCCCGTCCATAGTGAATCCAGACGATTTGGTCCGATCTCGGGGCGTCTCTTTCGGAAAGGGCGTCTTTCAGTTCACCCGCGTATCGACGGCGAACCTCTAGCAGCCGATGCTCTGGCGGCCTACAAAACCGCGCTCGACATTGCGTTAGGCGGCGCGATAGTGAGCGCGCCGTGACAAAACATAGACTGGTCTTATGCTATCGCCGCATCGATGGCTAACTCCAAGCGTTGACCGTAATGGCACCGTTTCTGTGGCCCGTACTTTTTCGTCATAACCAATTTGCGACCCAAAAAAGCTACGAGACTCTTCTTTACTGCCAGCTAAACACGACTAGGCCGTTGTGCGCCGACTTTTTCCACCCTTGCCACATATGCACGTTCGTGGCACTCGACTCGGCGTAGGACGAGCCGCCCCCGCCGCCTCCTCCCTTGCCAAAATAACCGCTGCTCGTAATGCCCGCACCGCCTGCTCCGCCGCCACCACCGCCGTAGTACCCACCTCCACCAGCACCCCCGCCGGCACCGGCGTAGTAGCCTCCATACTTGGTGCTCCGCTTACCGCCCCCGCCTCCACCACCTTGGCCGAGCGAACCCGCGCTGCCGGCACCTCCGGAATAATACGAGCCCCGGCCACCGCTGCCGCCGCTCCCTCCGGCGTCCTGTGTCCCGCCGCCACCACCACCGGAACCGTCACCGTAATAGTAGTTCGAGCCGCCGGCGCCGCCGATGAGGCCACCGCCCTTGCCGCCGCCCGCCGCGGGGTACGCGAACCAGGCAGCTCCGCCGGTACCCCCACCTCCGCCGGCCACCACAATGCGAGTAGAGAGGCTTCCGGGATATTCACGCACATCGGATGCGCCGCCACCTCCGTAACCGTAGGTACCGTATCTGGCAGCGCCACCGTCGGCTCCGCCGTTAAAGCCGCCGTTCTGCCCGGAACCGTTGCCGCCGACGTACACTGCCAGCCTTTCTCCAGGGGTCACGGGGATAAGGGCACTCACGCGTCCGCCGAGCGCGACGTGATCGTCGTCGCTCGAGCCCACAGCGCCGTGAGCGCCCAGAACAATGACCTTCAGCTGCCTCACGCCCGCCGGTACCTTGAACTCTTGCGAGGCGCCCGTGTAGTTGAACGTCTTATGGTACGGAAAAGTGTTAGGCACCGCGGTCGCCGGCACGACGCCGTTACTAGCTTGGCCGCCGCAACCCGCGAGCATTGCCACAGCCACGCCGGCACCTAAAGCGTAGCGACCAAGACGTAGGTCAATCATTCTCGTTGCCTCCTAAAAGTCGTCGAAAGCGCAAAAGCTCCGGTAGAAAGGTTGAACGCCGATCTGGTAGATGCCCCCCAACCACGCAGGCACGGCTACGCTGCGGCCGTCTGGAACACGGGGTCCGAGCCTCAGCCTTGAATACAGCCGCCGGATGAAACCTTGGGCTGCGGCTCTCGTGGCTGTACTTCTCGGCGCCCCGCTACCACGCGGCTCGTGCGGAAGATCCGGCGCCGTCAAACGTGTCGATCAGTTGGCTTACCGGCTCGATTTATTTAGTTGAAGACGAAGCCTTCGACATACTGACTAATTCGTTAGTTTACGTCGGCCGCTCCCAAGTCACCGTTATAGGTGCGTCGTGGACGCCAGAGACCGCGAAGTTGGTCGCAAACCAGATCAAGACAATTACGCCGCTTCCCATCACTGAAGTAATCGACACCTCCCCAGATCCAGAATGGTCCGGTGGCAACGGCTACTGGAAGCGAATCGGAGCGAAGGTGCTCGCCATCGAAATTACCGCGAGACTGCTGCAGAATACTTGGCGCACGACGGTAGCCGACTTTCGTCAAAGCCATCCTTCCTATCCAGACGAACCGCTCGTATTACCTACTGAAGTACATAGCGGTGATTTCCAACTTCAGGATGGTAATATTCGTTGCTTTTATATTGGCCCGTCTCACACGGCCGGCGACATCTTCGTCTACTTTCCCAAGGAGAGAGTGCTCGACGCCGGGTCTATCCTTAAAGAGCATCTTGGCAACATGGCGAAAGCCGACGTGACCGCGTATCCGCGTACTCTTCATCGGCTTGAGGCGCTCCATCTCGATACCAACATGATCGTCTCCGGGCACTGGTCACCAGTGCATGGCCCCGACCTCATCGAGCATTACCTGGAGCTTCGTCGAGAAAATGCGGCGCAGCCCACATCGCATTGAGCTCCCAGCGCCGGCGAGCGTCTCAATATACGCTCGCCGGCGAGGACTCTTCATGACCGGTCGCGCGGTGTCAGATGCCCATTTGGCCCGGGTAGAACGCGACGCCCTCGTTGACTTGAAGGGGCGGGCCGATGCGCGAGCAGCAGGTGTACATCCGCAGTTGCTTGCCACCAGGGAACGACCAGGAAATCCCAACAGGCCCGTCTTGCGTGGTGTCCGTCGCACCGAGGACGATCCGGCCGCCTCTGTTCACGGCAATGCCTTCTGTCGCCGTGCCGGTTGCGATTGACTGACCCGTCGGCGATCCATTTTCGGTGTATTCAGTGATCGTGTGGCCGATGAGGTCGGTGACCAGCAGGTTGCCGGCGTTGTCAGGCTTGATGCCGCCGGGCGATTGCAGCACGATACCGAGGTCTTTCGCCCCCTTTTGCTTGCCAAGAGGGAACTCGACGACGATGCCATCGCCGACGGACTCGCCGGTTAAGAGCGCCACAAAGACGTTGCCGGCGGCGTCGCACGTCAGGAACGGGTTTCGGAAGTCGTTGGTATAGTCGAGGTTGCTCGTCGGCGTGGTACTCCCATGCGCGTAGACTTGGATGCTGGAGTGGTTGCTGCTACTGATGTCATAAAGGTCAGCCACATAGGCCGTGCCGTCGGGACAGACCGTTACGTCGATCGGGTAACCAACCGAGTCGGTAAGCGTCTTGCTCGGAGATAAAGCGCCGTGTGGATAAACCACGACGTTGCTCACGTTTGCGACCCAGAGGCTCCCCTTCGCGTCGACGAAAAGGCCCTCGGGCTCAACAAAGCCATTCGCGATCTGG
>JABCZE010000128.1 GCA_013289785.1 Vulcanimicrobiota bacterium
GTGGAACACGGCCGTCAGCTTTGTCACTACGACCGACTGGCAGTTCTACTCGGGCGAGAACACGATGAGCTATTTCTCGCAGATGGCCGGGTTGGCGTGGCTGAACTTCATCGCCGGCGCCATCGGCCTGGCGGCGGGAGTGGCCGTCATCCGCGGCTTTGCGAGAAAAGGCTCCAAGACGCTGGGCAACTTCTGGGTCGACTGCGTCCGCAGCCTTCTCAACGTGCTGCTGCCGCTTTGCATTCTCTTCGCGCTGCTCTTTGAAGCGGAAGGCATTCCCCAGAACTTTTCCCATTACATTAGCGCGACGAACGCTCAAGGTTTCGCGCAGAGCATCACCGGCGGCCCGATCGCTTCGCAAGAAGCTCCCAAACTGCTGGGCGGAAACGGCGGGGGTTTAGTCGGGGCAAACTCCGCCTCGCCTAACGAAAACTCAAATGGCCTGACAAACTTGCTCGAACTGCTCGCCATTTGGCTTATTCCCGCGGCTTTTCCGCTGCTCTTCGGAAGGATGATCGGCAACCAGCGCGCCGGGCAGGCGCTCTTGGTCGCGATGCTTTTACTCGGCGTCGGGTCCTTCGTCGGAGCGCAGTTCGCCGAGCAGGCCGGCAATCCAATCGTACACGCCATGGGCGTTCACGGCGGAAACATGGAAGGCAAAGAAGTTCGCTTCGGGGTTGCTAATGCGGGCCTTTCCCTCGCAGTCGCAACCGATTCGGGAACCGGCTCTTCAAACTTCGCCTACGATTCGCTCACGACGCTCGGCGGTTTCTTCGCCTTGCTCAATCTCGAACTGGCCGAAATTATCTTCGGGGGAGTCGGCAGCGGGCTCTACGGCATTTTGGTCTTCGCCGTCGTCACCGTCTTCTTGGCGGGTTTGATGGTCGGACGGACGCCGGAGTATCTCGGAAAGAAGATCGAACGGCGCGAAGTGCAGTACGCGATGCTCGCAGTCTTGATCTTTCCGTGCATCATTCTCTTCGCGACGGCGATCGCCGCCGTCATCCCTCCGGGGCGAGCAACCCTCGGGAACGCCGGCCCACACGGCTTCACGGAAATTCTGTACGCGTTTGCCTCCGGCGCGGCCAATAACGGTTCGGCATTTGCCGGCCTCGGGCCGAATACTTTTTACGACCTAGCGACCGGCCTGGTTATGCTGGGAGGGCGCTTCCTGGTAATGATCCCAACGTTGGCGCTCGCGTCGTGCCTGGCAGCGCGGCCGACGAACGATCTCTCACACTCGGGCACGTTTCGGACGGACAACGCGCTCTTCATCGCTCTCCTCATCGGCGTCATCCTGCTGGTCGGTGCCTTAACGTTCTTGCCGGCCGACTTGCTCGGTCCGATCGTCGAGCACTTCGAACTGCAGAAGCACGTGGTCTACTAACATAGCCCTACAGGCTCAAAGCCTCCGAGGCGGGAAAAATTAGCGGCCTGCCTAACGGCCTGGCAAAACGCCTTTTTCCGCATATCTGCTCGGAGGAATGCCAATGCCTACACCGCCAGTGACGATCAATATCGGAAACACCGGCTTTATGTTGCTCTGCGCGAGCCTCGTCATGCTGATGACGCCGGGGCTCGCCTTTTTTTACGGCGGCTTGGTGCAGCGCAAGAACGTGCTGACCATCATGATGCAAAGCTACATGTCCCTGGGATGGACGACCGTTCTCTGGTTCGCTTTCGGTTATTCGGAGAGTTTCGGCGCCGACTGGCACGGAATCATCGGCAATCCGGCGACGTATGCGTTCCTCCACGGGGTAACCCTGCAAACGATGTTCGCCAGCACCGCGAACATCCCGCTCGTGGTGCATATCGCTTATCAAATGATGTTCGCGATCATCACGCCCGCGCTGATTACCGGTGCGTTTGCCAATCGCGTGACCTTCAAAGCCTACTTTTTATTTCTCACCGCGTGGCTGATCTTCGTCTACTTTCCGTTCGTGCATATGCTCTGGAGCCCGGACGGCATCTTGGCGAAGTGGGGATGTCTTGACTTTGCCGGGGGCATCGTGGTCCACGCGTCGGCCGGCTTCGCGGCTTTGGCATCGGTGCTCTACGTGGGACGGCGCCACGTGATCGACAACAAACCGCATAACGTTCCGCTGATCGCGCTGGGAACCGGGCTGCTGTGGTTCGGCTGGTACGGCTTCAACGCCGGATCCGAACTCCGCGTCGACGCCGTGACCGCCTCGGCATTTCTCAACACCGATATCGCCGCATCGTTCGCCGCCTGCGCGTGGCTCTTCGTCGAATGGGCTCGCGGGCGGCAACCGAAGTTCGTCGGGCTGCTTACCGGTGCGGTTGCGGGGCTAGCGACCATAACCCCGGCGGCCGGCTACGTCTCGCCCATGACGGCGGTGATCATCGGCCTTGCGGCAGGCGTCGTCTGTTACTTCGCCGTCACGCTGAAGAATCAACTTGGTTGGGACGACGCGCTCGACGTCTGGGGCGTCCACGGCGTCGGCGGATTCTTGGGAATCTGCTTGCTCGGCGTTTTTGCCTCGACGCTGTGGAACCCCAACGGAGCCGACGGCCTATTGCGCGGCAACCCCGCGTTTCTCGGCAAGCAGTTCGTCGCAGCGACGGTCTGCAGCGCGTGGGCCTTTGCCTTCACGTACGCGATGCTGGCGCTGATCAACCTCGTAACGCCCGTCAAAGTCGACGAAACCGCCGAAGAACGCGGCCTCGACGTGGCACTGCACGGTGAGGAGGCCTATCCGCTGGGCGTCTAGCGCAACGCCGCTCGCCGCACGACCGGCACGAGCGTCAAACTGCTCGCGGCCAGGGTCGCGAGCACGACGGCAAAAGTGCCGTTGATAATCGCTTCGCGATAGGGAGTCGAAGCCGGAAGCGCGAGCGCAAGCGCAAGCGTAAGTGCGCCGCGCATTCCGGCGACGCGCACGACGTCGAGCCAATCGCGCGGGTACGGGAACGGCAAGAGCATCGCGGCAACGGTGAACCGGGCGACCGCAACCCCGGCGAGGCAGGCGACGGCAAATACCGGCTCGTAAGCGACCCGCGCAATCTGCAATCCGGCGCCGACCATAAAGAAGACGAGGCCGTTGGCGAGCAGTGCAGCGATGTCCCAGAAGCGACTCACGTCGTCGGCGATGCTCAGCGTAATCCACGAACGCTCGTAGTATCGCAACGCGATGCCATAGGCGATCGTCGCGAAGATGCCGGAGAGATGAAGGTAATCCGCCAAAAAATAAGATCCATACGCGCACAAGACCGTTGCGGCGATTTGAACTCTAGCCCGGCGTATGCCGTGCAGAAGGCGAGCGAGGACGAAGGCCAGAGCGATTCCCAACGCGATGCCGCCGGCAACCCCAGCCATCGTCTGCGCCGTAATAGCGAGGACGCTGCCGGCACTTACGGCCCCAAGCCCGATTGCCAAGAGGATCCCGCGATAGAGCGCTACCGCAACGGCATCGTTGAAGAGCGATTCGCATTCGACGATCGTGGCCAGCGTGCGTGGAACTTTCAACCGGCGAAAGACCGCGACCACCGCGATCGGATCGGTGGCGCTGAGAATACTGCCGGCCAAGAGCGCCGGCCCGAATGGTACGCGAACGATCGAAAGCGCTCCCGCTATGATTGCGGCCGTGAGCAGTACGCCCGGTCCGGCGAGCGTCGCGATTGCGATCCACTGCCGGCGCATGGCCCGTACGTTCAGGTTCCAGGCCGCCTCGAAAAGCAACGCCGGGAGAAAAACGTAGAGCGTGGCGTGACCTAGCGCATACGTTAGGCGCCCGGGCTCGATCAGTCCGTAAAGAACGCCGAGGCCGACGACGGCGAGGATTTGCCACAGCTTCACGTCGTTTTGCGTCTAATGCGTGTGCGTAAAGTTTCCGACGCGCGTGACCGCTCGAATCGCTTCGATCGCATGACGCATGCCCAACGGCGCGCGCGGCCGGCCGACGGTTTCGAAGTAGAGCGCCGGATCGATGTTGAGCGTGCGGGTCTGAACCATAGCTACCGGCGTCGCGCGCAAAAACGCGTCGGCCGCCGCAACTTCTTCTTTCTCGTCGGTGACGCCGGGGTGCGTCAACAGGTTGAGGCTGACGGCGAGCCCGCGCTCCGCCGCCAATCGTACCGAGGCAAAAACGTCCTCGAGTCCGTAGCCCTGCGGACGGTAATACGCGGTATAGGCTTTGGGACGAAACGAGTTGAGGCTAATCCGAACCGCTTGCAATCCGGCATCGATGCAACGTGCCAGCGCCGCCGGCATGCTGCCGTTGGTGTTCAAGTTGATCGTTCCATTCGCGCACCGCGCGCGAATGCGATCGATCGCCCGCGCGATCGCGATCGAGCGCAGGAGCGGCTCGCCTTCGCATCCTTGGCCGAACGAGACGATTCCGTCTTCGACGCGTTCCAAATGGTAGATGGCGACGTCGGCAAGTTCCTCGGCCGCCGCTTCTTCGGCGATGCGCGTCTGCGGCGACGGTATGCTGGCCTCTACATCTTGCTCGGAGATGCAGCCGATGCAGCGCGCGTTGCATTTCGGCGAAACTGGCAGCGCGGCTTCGCCCCGTTCGAGAAAGACGTTCTGCGCGGTAAAGCAGGCGTACTCGCGCGAGCAGAGCGCCACTTGCGCGAGCACGCTATTGCGAGGCTCTTTTGCGAGGCGGCCCTCGATCAGCCCTTCGAGCTCGCCGGGCTTAAAGCGGCGTGGTTTCCAATCGTCGCTTTCGTCGGTCTTCATCGCCGCCACGTGCAACCGGTCGTTGCGGGCACACGCGAACGTGTAACCGAAGAGCGGCAGCGCCGGTGCGTTGCGCTGCGCCGCATACGCAGGCACGAGCAGCCGCGTGTAGCCGGCCGGCAGAGCTACCGCCAGCGCATCGCGACCGGAGATGGGCCCGATTGTCGTCAGCGGACTGCGCCTCGGAAGCATCATCTCCAACGTGCCCTGCGGCGCCGGAATCAGCTCGTCGAGAAGCGCCTCGCGCACGATGCCGGCATCGGCCAGCGGCACCAGGCTCGGATCGTACGAGATCCGGCCGCCGGCACCGCACGATGCGAGCGCGACGGAGGCATCACCGCGCAAGTTCATGGTCGAGGTCGACTTCGGTATCGAAAACGCGCACGGCCGGCCCGGTGAGATAGGCGTTGCCGGCGCCGTCCCATTCGACGACCAGCCGTCCTCCCGGCACGAAAACCTCAACCGGCGACGTAACAGTGCCACTCGCGATCGCTACGACGGCGCACGCAACGGCGCCCGTGCCGCACGCCATCGTCAAGCCGACCCCACGTTCCCAATGCGCTACGCGCATCGAACTTCCGCCTCGCAAGGCAGCGACGTGCACGTTCGTGCCGTTGGGAAATCGCGAATCCTTTTGGAGTGCTTCGGCCGTGCTTTGGAGATCGACGTCGTCAACGCTCGAGCGCATCAGTACGACGTGCGGGTTCCCAAGATCGACGAACCATTCACTGTCATCCTTCGACAGGCTCAGGATGACATTACTCAGCACCGGGCGGCCCACTGCAACGCGTACCGCGTATTCGGCTCCGCGAGATATGATCTCGGTGGAAATCAAGCCCGCCTCGGTTTCGAATGTGACGTTCGCTCCTTCTCCCGCTT
>JABCZE010000129.1 GCA_013289785.1 Vulcanimicrobiota bacterium
TGCGCCGCGTTTCCAGCGCGTAACCATCGCCGCGTCGACGTCGAGAAGCCGGGCGACGGGATTGTTCCCGTAGGCGGCTACTAAACGCGCAAGCAGTGGGCGAACGTCCGCGAGCGCCCGCGAGTCCTTTGGCGCGACGAAGGGATCGATCATCGGGCTCCAGCGACGAGCGGCCATGCGTCTATTCTAAAGGCCTGACAGAACGTTGGTCAACAACTTCCGTTGACTAAAAATCCAGGATCTGAATCCGAGTGCTCCTAGGGGACGCCCGAAGCCTCCGAGAAGTTCGCCTCGTATGCAGCGGAGTTTGGTCGTGGCGAGCGCAATCGCCCTGGCGTTTCTGCCGCCCGCCGTAACGCTCGGGGCGCCGACCGGGGCCGTTCGCGGCGGTCCCATTGTTCAGCCGCCGCCACCGCGCGTTGTCGAGAGCCGTTCCGCCGGCCAGGATTTCAAAGTACCGCTCCACGTGGATTTCCGCCCAAAGTGGACCGAATCCGATATGGAGCCGAGGTTTTTGCCGTACCGCTGGCACGGACTGCAATATAATCCACAATACCTTTGGAATCAGCCTGCGTGGAATCAGAACGGCTGCTTTGCCAGCAACCTTTTCGGGACTCCGTCGACTTTGCCGGGCGATGGTTCGGTACCGGGAATGACGATCGGCTCCCTCGTGGACGGTCACTCCAAGAATCTACTGTCCTCGACGCACTCGTACGATCCGAATCTGCCGCCAGGCGGCGAGGGGGTCGTGACGTTGCAACCAACGTCGTGCGGGTCGGCGAACGTCATCAACTTCTGAAACCACAGCGCAGCAATCACTTCGGACGGCATACCATCCCGGGCACGAGCTTGCCGTTTTCGCGCACTTGGACGTAGACGGGAGCCTGCGTAGCTAGCCAAAGGGCGACTTGCGTCGTAGTGTTTGTGCGCGTATCGGGCCCCATCGCATCTGCGTCGTTCGGATTGGTATTTTCGTAGTCGTCAACGGCCCACTCGCTTGGAACCGCATCGTGCGCGGTCAGCACGCCGACGAACCTTTCGGTGTTCTGCGTGAAGTTCGAGCGGGTTGGGTAGGGCGAGACCAGCATCGTGGTCCGCAGACCGCGGGCGTTACCCCATCGGATGGCTTGCTCGATAAACTTCCGATAGCCGGACCCGCTGCCACCGGCCAGAAAGAAGCTTGCCGGCGAGTCAAACGCGATCGCGCCGCCGTATAGGGCTTCAAACCGGGAGAGTTTATAGAACGCGCTGTTGATGTCGTAATACTCGGCGTGCGTGGGCGGGAAGATCGGATCGTGCGGCTTCCACGGAAGATTCGGCGCGACGATCGGGGCCATCGAGGCGATGCCCACCGATCGGGCGGCCTGCACCCAGTTCTTCCACGCGCGCACGTTGTGCCGGTCGAATCGAATCTTCGAAGCCGGTTTGTATGGAACGTTTACGTTGGCGGCATTGGGATTGAGCCCGCTGTTGACGAATTGGTATTGATAGTATTGCGAGTAACGGTTGGCGGGAAGCGTGAAATAGTTCGCGCCGACCAGACCCAGCTCGGCCTCGCCGGGGCCGCTCCCGGCAAACACGCGCTCGATCGCGCTGAGGATCGCATAGGGGTTCGAGGACGGGCTGTCCGCAATCGCCGCGGCGATCGCGGTCCCGTGCTCGTATAACCGTACGTGGCCGGTTGCAAGCAGCCCGACCGTGAAGTCACGCCGGACGAGCGTGTTAAATCCCGCCGTCCCGCCGACGGAAATGTATTGGCCCAAGTTCGAACAGGCCGAGGGCGTGGCTACGATCGCGGGCGTCCCGACACCGTTACACCTGATGATGCAAAGTGCTAAGATTACGCCAAGCGGCACTCGCAAACGTGTCGGCACACTTAACCTAGTGCGCTGAGAGTAGGCCTACGTGGAACAGTGAGAAGAAGAAGGCCGTCGTCGCAACGGCCAACGCGGCGCCCGCGAGGACCTGCATGACGGTGTGCGATTTGAGATAGACTCGCGCCCAGCAGACCATCGGAATCAATACCATGAACGGTAACGGCTGGCGCCCGTAGATCAACGTCAGTGCCGTGAGAGGAGCCGTGATCCCCAGCGCGTGCGTGCTGATCTTCCAGTAGCGCGTGATGTATTGCACGATCAGCGTCGAAACCAAGTATCCGAGCATTGCGGCAATCATAAGACGCGGAGCGTGCACCAGCCAGAGCGCGCCGGCCCCGAAGAGGTCGAAGACGACAAACGCGGTCAAGATCATCTCGCGCTCGGCGCGCACGGACATGTCGAGATCCGAGATGTAGTCGTTCGCGTAGAGCCAGAACACATAGAGCATCGGGCCCAGCGACGTGAAAAAGGTCGAGATAAAGAGCAAGCGCCAAAAGTCGAGCGTATCCTTGGCGCCGACGTGTGCCAGGATCAGGAACAGCGCTAGCGCGGTCAGGAATGGATTGAAAATGGTGGAGAGGATGCGCGCGAGGTCGCGCCAGACCCGTCGCTTTTTGATCGGAACGATCGTGGAGACAGCTTCGGTTAGCCCCTCTGGTTCGGCCACCCGTGGCTCTTCGGCCGGGTGCGGCCGATTACTTCGCGGACCGCCTCGTGCAGGCAGCTTGGGGCCCGCGGTCGTAGAGAAGATGCCGCTATTGCCTATTTAAGGAAGAGAAGAGCCACTTGAATCCCTTGTTTGTTCTGGCCGCGGCAACCGCCAAGGTTTTGCCATCGGCCGCCGCCACGCTGCCCGCCGGGATCGTGCCGCCCCCCAACGCGCCAATCGTGCCGCAAGTGCAGCCTAAGACGGCGATCGCCATCCATGCCGGTTGGCTAACGCACGGCCTTGCGGGCATCTTCGTGCTGGCCGCGATCTCGCTGATTTTCTTGCTGGCGATCCAAACGACCAAACAGGAGGGCCTGACCGGCACCATCGGGGGCCGGGTCGAAAGCTCTTATCACGGGCGGCTCGGCGCCGAAGAGCAACTCAAGCGGCTAACCGGGTTTGTCGCCGTCGTCTTCGTCATTTCGGCCTTCGTGCTTTCGCTCACGGGTATTTAGGAGCGCGTGGAGCTTCTCGAGGTCAAGAACCTTAAAACGACCTTTCGCACGGAGGACGGACCGGTTACGGCGGTCAACGGCCTCTCGTTTTCGTTGGAAGACGGCGAAACGCTGGGCATCGTGGGCGAATCCGGCTCGGGAAAATCGGTAACGGCGCTCTCCATTATGCGGCTTCTGGCGCGCAACGCGACCGTCACCGCGGATCGCATTGCATTGCGCGGTGAAAGCTTACCGGCGAAAAGCGAAGCCGAGATGCGCAAGATCCGCGGCCATCGGATCGCGATGATCTTTCAAGATCCGATGACGTCGCTCAACCCGGTGCTGACCATCGGCGAGCAGATCTCCGAAGCGGTGCGTCTCCATCTGGGCCTGGGCCCGCGCGACGCGCGCGACCGCGTGATCGAGATGCTGAGCAAGGTTCGCATTCCGCAACCCGAAAAGCGTTTGGGCAACTATCCCCACCAGTTCTCGGGCGGCATGCGCCAGCGCGTGATGATCGCGATGGCGCTTTCCTGTAATCCCGAGCTCCTGATTGCCGACGAGCCCACGACGGCGCTCGACGTAACGATTCAAGCCCAAGTCTTGGAGCTGATGGCCGACCTCCAACGCGAGACCGGGGCGGCGATCATTCTGATCACGCACGATCTGGGCGTCGTGGCGGAGTTCTGCAAAAACGTGCTCGTGATGTACGGCGGCAACATGGTGGAATACGGTACGGCCGAGCAGATCTTTGCCGAGCCGCGCATGCCGTACACGCAAGGGCTTCTGGCTTCGCTGCCGCGCCTCGATCGCAGCGAACGCAAGCGGCTCGAGCCGATTGCCGGCCAGCCGCCGAACTTGTTGCGTCTTCCGCCGGGATGTGCCTTTGCGCCGCGCTGCGCCTATCGCATGCCGATCTGCGATCAACCGGTTCCGCTCTACGATTTTGGCGGCGGCCACGTCGCCCGCTGCTATCTCTACGACGAGCGAGCGCGCGACCAGCGCCCTGAAGCGATGCGCGAGCTTCCGACGATACCGGCGGGCAGCTGATGACTAACGGCGCTCTGGTCGAAGCGAAGGACATCTTCAAGTACTTTCCGATCTACGCCGGACTGACGTCGCGTCACGTCGCCGACGTCCGCGCCGTCGACGGCGTTAGCTTTACCATCCAGGAGGGCGAAACGCTCGGACTCGTCGGCGAGTCGGGTTCCGGCAAGACGACGGTCGGCCGTCTCTTGCTGCGCCTGCTGCCGGCAACCAAAGGCGAGATCGACTTCGAAAACCAGAACATTCTGACGATGAACCGGGGCGATATCCGCCGCCTGCGCCGCTCGGTGCAGATCATTTTCCAGGACCCCTTCGCTTCGTTGAATCCGCGCATGTCGATCGGAGAAATCGTCGCGGAGCCGATCCGCATTCACGGGCTGGCGAAGGGAAAGGAAGTCGACGACCGCGTCCGCGAGCTGCTGGGCCTCGTCGGCCTGCAGCCGTATCACGCGAACCGGTATCCACACGAGTTCTCCGGGGGTCAGCGTCAACGCGTCGGGATCGCGCGCGCGCTTGCGGTTCAGCCACGCTTCATCGTCTGCGACGAGCCCGTCTCGGCCTTGGACGTCTCCATTCAAGCGCAGGTCATCAATCTGCTCGAGGATCTGCAAGCCAAGTTCAAGCTTACATATCTCTTCATCGCTCACGATCTCTCGGTCGTCCGCCATATTTCGACTCGGGTCGCGGTCATGTACGTCGGCAAGATCGTCGAGCTCGCATATCGCGACGCGCTCTATGAAAGCCCGCTCCATCCCTACACGCAGGCGCTGCTCTCAGCGATTCCGATTCCGGATCCGGTCGTTGAGAAGCGGCGAAAGCGCGTCGTGCTAACCGGCGACATTCCCTCGCCCGTCAACCCCCCGCCGGGGTGTCGCTTTCACACGCGCTGCCCGATCGCGTTCGAGCGCTGCTCGGTCGAAGAGCCGCCGCTGCGCGAGTACGCGCCGGGGCATTTCGCCGCGTGCCATTGGGTCGAAGAGCACGGCGGCCAGGCGCCGGCCCTCGCCTAAAGACTCCATGAATTAAAGGCGGGCGACCGCTATTCGCGGCCGCCCGTTGTTGCTATCGTAAGTAGCTTTGCGCTATTTCTTGCGCCGCTTGCGCCGCCCGTTCTTGGCGACTTTGCGGGCCACTTTGGCGCCCACGACCTTGCGGGCTACCTTGCGACGTACCACCTTGCGGGCAACTTTCTTGCGAACTGCCTTACGGGCGACTTTCCGGCGCACGGCCTTGCGGACTACCTTCCGGCGTACCGCTTTGCGGACCAACTTGCGACGGACTTTCTTGCGAACGGCCTTGCGGACGACCGCCTTCCGGACCAGCTTTCGAGCCACTCTCTTGCGAACCGCCTTGCGAATTATCGCTCCGACGATCGCCTTTTTAACGGCGGCTTTACGACCGGTTTTCTTCCGACGCCTTACAGCTTTCTTAACAGCTGCGGCGATGGCCGGCTCCATGCC
>JABCZE010000130.1 GCA_013289785.1 Vulcanimicrobiota bacterium
GATACCGCGGGACGATTGCAGATCGACGAAGCACTCATGGACGAGTTGGCGGAGATCAAAGCCGCGGCCACGCCCAGCGAAATCTTGCTCGTCGCCGACGCGATGACCGGTCAAGAGGCAACCAACGTCGCGAAGGGATTTCACGATCGCCTCGGCATCACGGGCGTCATTCTCACGAAGATGGACGGCGACACGCGCGGCGGCGCGGCGCTCTCGATTCACAGCGTTACCGGCGCGCCCGTCAAGTTTGTCGGCGTCGGCGAAAAACTGACGGCGCTCGAGCCGTTCTATCCCGATCGTTTAGCCTCGCGCATTCTCGGTATGGGCGATGCGCTCACGCTGATCGAAAAGACCCAGAGTCTCTATTCCGAGGAGCAGTCGCGCAAGCTGCAGGATAAGCTCCTCAAACAGACCTTCACCCTCGAAGATTTCTTGGAGCAGATGCGCCAGATGCGAAAGCTGGGCTCGATGACCGATCTTTTGAAGATGGTCCCCGGTTTGTCGCGCGCTCTGCCCAAGAACTTCGAAATTCCCGAGCGCGAGCTGGTGAAGGTCGAAGCGATTATCTGCTCGATGACGCGCAACGAGCGCCGGAATCCCGACGTGCTCAACGGATCGCGCCGTAAGCGCATCGCACGCGGCTCCGGTACGCAAGTTTCCGACGTCAACCGGCTCGTCAAACAGTTCGAACAAGCGCGTCAGTTGACCAAACACCTTGGCGGAAAGAAGCGGCGAGCGCTCTTGCCCTCGCTTCCGTCCTAACTCGTAACGAAAGCATTGTAGGAAAAAATGGTACGAATTCGATTGCGCCGGATGGGCGCCAAGAAGCAGCCGGCTTACCGGTTTGTCGTCGCCGACGCGCGGGCGCCGCGCGATGGACGATTCATCGAAATCTTAGGGCACTACAATCCGCGCACGGAGCCGCGCACCGTGGTGGTTGACGAAGAGAAGGCGCGGGCGTGGCTGGCAAAGGGCGCGCAGCCCTCGGTGACCGTTCGCCGGCTCTTCGCCGAAAAGGGACTGGTCGAACGCGGCCCGATTCCAGAGACCAAGCGCAAACCCAAGGGCGCTAAGGGCGACGGGTCGTGAGCGCATTCGACGACGAGTTTGGCCTCTTTAGCGAAACGGTTGTCGAAGAAGTAGAGCGGGAACCCACGCGCCGGGCGCCGGCACCGCGCGCGCCGCAGACGCAAGCACCGCCGCGTTCGGGCCAAGCACCGCCGCGTTCGACACAGGCGCCGCCGCGTTCGGCACAGGCGCCGCCGCGACCCGGGCGGCCGCCGATGCGCCGCGAGCGACGGCCCAACACTCCCTCGAGCGACCCGTGGGCCGGACACCGCCGCGCAACCGAGCTGCTCTCGTTTCTCGCGCGCAAGCTCGTGGCGAATCCCGATACGGTAGCGGTCGAACTCTTCGTGGACGAAAGCGCGCAACCGGTGATCGAGCTGATCGTTCATCCCGACGATTTGGGAAAGGTTATCGGCCGCAGCGGCCGCGTCGCACACGCGCTGCGCACGATCGTTCGCGCAACCGCGGAGGGACGCGTTGCCGTCGATATTCTGGATAGCGAAGAGGCAGCCGAAGGTTCAGAGGATGATCCGCAGCCCGATGACGGAGATTGATCCTTCGACGGCGCTCAGGATGACATTACTGCGCTCAGGATGATATTACTGCGCTCAGGATGACATTACTGCGCTCAGGATGACAAACGATGAGATAGTTGTGGGACGTATTGCCGGCATTTTCGGCCTTCGCGGAGAGCTCAAGTGCGACCCGACCAGCGCGGGTCGCACGCTCTTTTCTGCCGGTGCGGTTCTGCGCTGCGAGGGCAAAGAGAGTTCGTCAACGATTCGGCTGACGCAGGTGCGGCCGCACAAGGGGCGTCTCCTGATTCGCATCGAGGGCGTCGACGATGCCGGCGCGGCGGGCGCGTTCGCCGGTGCGGTGCTCTACGCTCCGCGTGAGGATGTCGAGTTGAACGAGGGCGAGTTTTTCGACGCCGACCTCGTCGGCTGCACCGTGCACGGCATCGACGACACGCTGTACGGAACCGTAGAGCGCGTGGAACACTATCCCGCCGGCGATATGCTCGTGGTTGCCGGGCACCTCGTGCCGATGGTGCGCGCAATTGTTACCAAGATCGATCTCGATGCGCGCCGCATCCTCATCGATCCCCCCGCCGGCTTATTCGATTAGCTATTCTCGGGGTGCGCCGCGGCGTAAGCGGCGACGGCGGCGTCGACCGCCGTTTTGAGCGATGCGCCCTTGCCGACTTCGCGTTCGAGGCGAGCGCCGAAACACGTGTAGACGAGCAAGACGAACGTGGCCGTCATGTGTTTGCCCGGCGTCTCGGTTAGCGTGCCGCTGGCGATCGTATTGTCGCGGTCGGGGCCGCAGATCGCATCGGCCGATTGTTCCGGCGGCGAGGTGACCGACGTCATCTGTGTGACGAACCGCCGGTTGAGCGCTAGATAGAGTTCGCGCAGCGCGTTGGTCAGCTCGGCGGGCGCGACCGATCCCGAAGCCGTGACGGGCGCAATGATGATGCCGCGCGACGGCTTGACCACCGGAGCGGGCGACGGCGTTTGCGCCCCTTTATGCTTAAAAACCGAATCGACCATGTTCGTGATGCCGGAGATCGGAACTTGCGCGCCGTTGCTCGACGTCGGCGCGGGCGTATTTGCGGTTTGCGCTCCGACGTTCTGGGTTCCGCGCCCCACGAAGGCCAGAATCTGCGAGCGGGCGAGCAGCGATTGCGAAGCAACGTCGGCGACGCTCGAGACCTGCGCCGTCTGCGAGAAAAGAATGACCCCGCTCTCGACGCTAACAACTTGCTCGACGACGGCGGCGGACTCTCCGACGGGCGTCACGTAGCCGCTGATATAAAAGTCTGCCTTAGCCGTGCGAGCGTTGTCGAGAAAATCAGGTCGCTTTACGCCCTGGGGAATCGCAAGCACGGTGATGCCGCCGGCCGCGGCCATCTCCTGGCCGAGAATCTGAGCGATCGCGGTCCCGATCCGTGCGTCGGCGCCGGTTTGGACGTCGAACGGATAGACGAGGATCACGGGCTGCTGTTCGAGGGAAGACGGCGTCGACGAGGGCTGGGGCGACGCAGAGCGCTGCGGCGACGGTTGGGGCGAGGGTGTCGCCGCCACGATGAAGCCGAGGAGTGAGCACGAGAGAATCAAGCCGGCCAGCCGGTACGTCTTGCGTTTTTCAGCCATGAAGCCGGGACTCTTCGCGCGCGGCTGCTTGATATCCGGTCGAGAGCGCGATGCTGTACTCGGCGCCGAAGAGAAAGATCGAGCCGATGCAGTAAAACCACAGCAGCAAGACGAGCGGGGCCGAGAGGGCCCCGTAGATCAGCGTGAAGTCCACGTGCGTCACGTACGCGGCGAAGGCGTATTGCACCGCCGGCCAAGCGACGGCAACCACTGCAGCGCCGCGGAAGGCAAATGCCCAGGAGTTGCGGCGGTTGGGGAGCCAGCGATAGAGCACGACCGCTACGATGAAGACCAGCGCGATCGAGATCAAGTAGGCCAGAATATGCGTGATGCGGCGCGGATCGTGAATTCCGGCAACGTGGAACGTGACCGAGAGCACGACCGGGAGCGCGATTGCAATCAGCAAGAGTATTCCGGTCACCGGCAGCATCACGAACGACAACAGCAGGTTGTGCACCAGCGGGCGGCCTTTGGGCACGGCGAGTGCTCGGTCGAGCGCGAACGCCAGGCCCATGAAGAGATTCTTCCCCGACCAGAGCAGAACCGCGGCGGCGATCAGGCTCGAAATACCGCGCCCGTAGATATACGTATACAGGTTCTTGGCGATGTAGTCGTGCAGCGCGGGCGCCAGCGTATTCACGAAGGCTAACGTCCGGTGCTCCGAATCGGGAAAGAAGAGCGTCGCGGCGCTCAACACCAGAACGGCAAGTGGGAAGACTGAGAAAATCGCGTTAAACGCAACCGATTGCGCGAGAAACGCACAGCCGTCGCGAGAGTAGCGAACCAGGGCTTCACGAAAGGCGGAGATGAGTCGCCGCATCGCAAGCGGTATATCGTGGGAACGTGCCGCTATTCCCACCGGTTCCGGTAGCGATTCTGGTCGATGGCCGCCCGCTCGCAAGCTACGTACGCGCATATGTGGCCGGTGGCCGCGTCTTTGCGCCGGTCGATCCGCTGGTGACTCGATTGGCCGACCGCGTTTGGTACGAGGGCGACTCGCTGGTCATTCAACGGGGCGCGCAGTGGGTGCGCGTTCGCCTTGCACAAACGGTTCCCGATCAGTTTGACGGTGCGTACGTGGCGGTTGCGCCGGTGCTCCAAGCGCTGGGGGCGTCGTTTATCTGGGAGCCCAAACGCCGGCGGCTGCTCGTGCGCCTTCCAAAGCGAAGCGGCATTGCGACGCCGACGCCCTTCGATCCGGCGGCACCCTCGGCTCCGCCCGCGACGGTCTTCACGCCAACACCACCGGTGACTCCGCGCCCGGTTTGGACTGGGTCGCCGCTGCCTCGGCGGACGCCGCTTCCGCTTCCTCCGCCTCGCCTGGAATGAGCACGACCTTGCCCAGTGCACCGCCGGCGACGCGTTCGTACGCTTCCCGGGCCGCCGCGAGCGGGAATCGCGCCGCGATGGCCGGGGGCGTCAGCGCGCCTGATTCAAAAAGCGGGCCGAACTTTTCGTAGAGCTTGGCAATCTGCGCCAGGTCGAGCTGGGCCGTATCGAGCCCGAAGAGCTGCAGCCGGCGCCGGTAGAGCATGAAGAGGTCGAGTTGAACTTCACGGCCGCCGGCAGCCGAAAAGACGACCATGCGACCGGCGATTGCCAGCGACCCGGCGAGTTGGGCGAAGACGGGGGCGCCGACGGCGTTGAGGGCCACGTCGGCACCCCGGCCCCCGGTAAGCTCGAGAACGGCTTTGGGAACGTCGTCGGTATCCGACCGCAAGACGCCGTCAACGTCGAGACCGCTCAGCGGCGGCCCAAGGTCGACTTTGGAAAGATCCATCGCGATGGCGTGCCCGCCCAGCGCCTTCGCCAGCGCGACCGCCGCAGATCCGACGGCGCCGCCGGCACCCGAGATGAGGGCCCACTCACCGGCTTGGAAACGGCCCAGCTCGACCAGCGCGCTCCAAGCTGCCACGAAGGGCACCCCGGCGACGGCGGCCGCCTCCGCGCTCAAATGCGACGGACGCGCGATCACGGCATTGAGGGGCAGCACCATGTGTTCGGCGTGCGAGCCGTCGTGGGTCAGTCCGAGGATGCCGCCGCCGGAACCCCAGACCGCCGTCCCGATGAAGTCCTCGGGACCCTCGATCACCCGGCCGGCAAAATCGCGTCCGAGAATCCGGGGAAGCGTTACCTGCGGGAAGCGGCCCAAGGCAACGCCGGTGTCGCTCGGATTGACCCCGGCAGCCTCGATTTTGATGCGCACGCAATCCGCGGGCAGCGGCGCCTCTGCCACGTCGCTGACGCGCAAGTTTGCCAGCGGGCCGAACTGCTCGATTCGCAGCGCTTTCAGGCCGCTA
>JABCZE010000131.1 GCA_013289785.1 Vulcanimicrobiota bacterium
CATGATTAGAAAACAGATGGCCGCCGCGCTGGCACTCGCCGCGCTCGTGGTCGTGGCCTGCAGCGGCCATAACAACAACCCCATGCCGGGCAACGGCACGATGCTGACGCTCCCGGGAATCGGCAAAGACATCGTGATGTACGCGATGATGCCGAAAGACACCATTGGCGAGGAGCTGGGAAGCGCCGGGCTGGGAACCGTGAAGTCGGTCCAATGGAAGGCGGACCTGAGTGGATTTACCCAGATGCAGTATTCGCAGTCGCTCGCCTTTCCGCCGGGCACGAAGATCACCATCCGCAACCTTTCTAAGACTACGACGCACACGCTCGACGTGGTGAAAGCTATTGCCAAGGCCCCGGCGATCTTTCCCAAGGACGTGACGCTTTCGAAGACGCCCAAGGGCGATGGCAAGCTCGAGGCAGGCTACGCCAGCGGCGAGATCAAGCCGGGCGGTTCGGTGACCGTTACGCTGGTGAAGGAAGGCATCTACCTGATCGGCTGCGCGTTTCACTATTCCAGCGGGATGAGAGACGTAATAGTCGTCAGCAAGACCGCCAAACCTGGGCCGCAAGCGACGGCGGCCAAGCCGACGGCTACGCCGACCTGGAGCTCCGGATCCGGATGGGGCGGCTAAGGAGAGTCCGGACAGGCGCTGAGCAGTTCCCCTAATCGCTGCATCGCGGCTGGATACCAGTCGCGGCCGACGCCGAAGGCGATGCGGAAATGGTCCCGTACGCCAAAGCAGTCACCGGGCGCAAATAACAATCCGTGCGCGGCGGCACGATCGCAGAAACTCCGTGAATCGGTTCCCGATACGAGCCACGGAAATGCGGTCATCCCGCCGCGCGGACGAACCCAACCGACGACCCCTGCGTGTTCGTCGAGCACTGGCTCCAAAAGCCTAAGGTTCGTTTGCGCCACTTCGCGCGTGCGTTCGAGAATCGCCTGGCGATGACGGACGGCAATCTCCCCGAGAAACTCGGTGACCGGCGAATTCGAGACCGTACAGTATTCGCGCGCGGTTAGATAGAAATCGCGTCGCCGTTTGTTCGGCTCGACGATCCAGCCGACGCGCAAGCCGCTTAGCGCAAATGCCTTCGACAGATCTCCGACAACGGTAGCGCTTGCCAGGCGCGAGGCGCATGCCATGGCCGTGCCGTGATAAATCGGGTGGTAGACCTCGTCGCAGACGAGTTGAACCCCGCGTTCTACCGCAAAGTCGTGAAGCGCCTCCATCGCTTCATCAGCGATAATGGAGCCCGTGGGATTATGCGGCGAGTTGACGAGGATGAGCTTCGTTTGAGAATCGGTAAGCCGGCGTATTTCGTCGAGGTCTATCTCATACAACGTTTCACGGCGCAATCGGTATTCCCGTACTTCCAAGCCGAGTGCCCGGGGCACGGCGTTGTACGGAGGAAAACATGGCGCAGAAACGATGACGTTTGCGCCCGGCTGCGCGGCGGCCGAGAAGATGTGGCTCAAGGCTTCCGCGGCGCCCGTCATAACGAGAACGTGTTCCACTGGAACGCGCTGCATTTGCGCAATGGCCTCGCGTAGCTCCGTCGACCCGGCTGCTCTCGAATAAAGGACGTCGGACCGGAGCATGCGCTCGAGGCTCGACGGTCCGTCGAGCTCGAGCAGACTCCTCAGAGTCCAGGCCGGCCCCGTACTTCCACCCAGCGAAAACTCCGGCATGGACTCGGCATGCTCTTCGAGCCAGTCCTCGAGCAAGAATGATGTCAACACGCGGCGTTGGATTCCAGAATGCCCCCCGAAATTCCGGGCCCTAAGGCTCGGGCTGCGTTGCCGCGCCTTCCATGAGGCGCTGGACAGTCTGCAACGGCGCTAGGTTGACCCGGATAAGGCCGCGCTGCGGCCGGTCCAGGTCGAGAACGAGGCCGAGAGCAAGCGCAAGCACGATCGCAAAACAAACCTTGAAAACGATCGCGCGCTGTCCTCGCCGGCCGAACCCATAGCCCATCATTGCCGATGCAATGAATGCGATCAGCAGGATCCAGATGATGACGACGTCGGGAATATGCGATCCGAGGACCGCCGCCTCTTCGGTGCTCAACGCGATCGTGTCGTTGAGCGACGTGATGAACAGCGGCACCATCGTGGAGTGCGGATCCTCGTGTGCGGCTCGTATTGCAAGGCTCCAGAGATCGCGCTGGATCTCGGTCGATTTCTCCTGCGCGGCGGCACGTTGCTCTGGTTGAGCGTCGGCCTGCGCAAACGCAATTCTTTGCGCGCCGTAGCGGCGCAGGTCGCTCCGTGCCGCCGCGGCCGTCTTGGCATCGAGCAGCTTCGCGCGAAGGAACGTCGTGCCGAGCGCTGCGGATTCACGCACCAACGTTGCGCGCCGCGCATCGTAACGGCCGAGACTGAGTGCGAACGAGAACCCCAGAAGAAGGGCGAGGATCGTAAAAGCCGCCCCTTGCACGACGGCCGCCGGATCTTGGCCGGCGGTTTCAACTCCTTTACCGCGGCCAAGCCGAAACCCAAGCTCGTTCATGGCGAAAATCAGGAGCGCCGCGCCCAGCATGATCGCCCAGGTCGGAATTAGATTCAGAATCGTTCGCCTGGCTGACTAGGCGTCGAGATCTCCCAACCAGCGCAACGCACTCAGACTTGGCATGAAACAGTATTCTCCGCCGCGCGTGACGACGAATCGCGGCAACGCCGCAAGGACCCTTCGGATAGGCCTTCGCGGAATGGGAAAGACCGCGCCTTCTTCCGGGGCGCCGGCGATCGGATCTCGCTCGGATGCGCCGCCAAAAAAAGCGCTGTCGTTCATCCACTCGGACTGGACGAACTCGAATTGACGGACGAGATTCGCACCGACGAAAGCGAACATGAGGCCTCGATCTGCACCGTCATCCTCGAGAACGCCCTCAGGCAGAGGGGGCCCGTACGCCGTGCCGCGCCGAATCATTCGATGAATTCGTGCGACGCCGGCGACGTCGGCATCGCGCGGGTTCACTCGCCGAATGTGCGAGCCCAGCGGCGTTTTGTACCCGAGCGGATCGTCTGCCTTGAACGAGAAAGCGTTGTTCTTCGCCGGGTCGGCACCAATTGCGGAATCGTCGTGAACCGGACACGTTGCGAGTGGAGCTCCGCTGCGCCAGCGTCCCATCATCTTTGCCGCCAAGAACTCCTCGTCAGCGGCATTCGACGCATTTGCCTTGAGATAACGGCGAAATGCGGCGACCCGCTGGTGCAGCTTTCTAAAAACGATGTATGTTCCGTTGCGACCCAGGACCTCGGGTTGCGGGACCGCCGGTATGCCGCCGTACTCGTCGGTGTATCCGAGAACGAACTCGCCCGGTTTTAGCGGAACCTGTGCGGGTTGGTTCCGGGGATGCCGCTGCCTTCGATCGCCGGATGGCTGATGCCGTCCTTAAAACCAAACGGCTCGGTCTCGTTGGGAAGCGCGTAGCAATCTTGTCGCCAGATCGGCGTGATCCCGGGAGCGTTCTGATACGTTGCGCGAGCCCGGCCAACCGCTTCTTCCAGATGCACCGCATCGGTCGAGATTCCCGTTAGCACGACGTGAACGTCGCTCGTGCCAAGCGGCTTCTCCCAATGTTCGGGGTCATTCTCGCCGGCATCGTGCAACTGTCGCGCGCGAGCGGCCATGCCTTGACGGAAAGGCAGCGAAAAACTGTCGAGCGAAGGCTGCGGAACCCCGAGGCGTTCGAGCCCGGCAAACGTGAGCGACGCGCTCACCCAAGTATCGCGCGCCGGGCTCTGTGGATGGGCCGCCGAGGCGACGACCTCGCTCAGACGGCGCATCAGCGCCCGGCCGGCAATGCGATCGTCGATTCGAAGGAGGATATAGGTGGCCGCAAATGGAGTGGGCCGCGGTCGCAGCACTCCGCTTTGAATGTCGTCGAGTTCGAGAGGTGTCATCGTCGCTTACTTCGTCGCGAGGTTTTTCCAGAATCGTGTCAGGCTCTCGTCGCCGCCGAAGAGCGTCGTGAAGATCGTCGAGTCCGCAAACAGAATGTCGCCGGCGCGCTTGCCCGTGGGCGGCATCCAGAGAAACATATTGATCTCTTTGTTCCCGGCCTCCGTAAACGGATGTGGCTTCGAAAGGTCTATCGGTTGACGGGCAAGCACATGAACGCCTTTGGGATTCTCTTCGGTCAGCGCGTAGTGCGGCAGGTGCATGTGGAAGACAAACGACGATACCCCCGTCAGCCAGCCGCGCGTATCTAAATCGTTGGCGGCTACGATCGGGACCGGGCGCGTCGTGCCGGGATGCGTCGCCGGTCGCAGCCCGTAGCGGTTTTCGACGGGCACGCCGAGCCCTTTCATCAGCGAGCGCACGTATTTCGTGAAGCGCTGCTGTCGCGGCACGAGCGCGTCGCCGTGATGGTAGTACTCCATATCGCGAACCTTTAAATCCGGCGATGAGCCGACGTCGTGATGGGGCCCGAGGACCAGACAGGTTCCTTCGCGACTCAAGAAGTTCTCGAGCGCCGCGACCTCTCCGGGCGTTGCTTCTTCCTCTGCGACCATGTGGTCGAGGCCGAAGATCATGAGCGTGTCGGTATCGGCTAATATGCGCTCGTCGATCGGCAGTCTCTGGCCGGCCTGGTCGACGCGTTGGTAGACGGCCACCGCGTTGCCGGTAGCCTCCTCGACGGCATTTTGGAAGTTCACCAGTGAGAGATGGAACAGTTCGAGCGTTCCCGCGATTCCTTGTAAGAACATCTTCTCCGAAAAGTCGTCCTTTTCGTAGGCCGGCCAGGCGACGCGCCGGACCTCGGTCAGCGTCGAAAAGCGATTGTCGAGCTGGGCTACGTTCCGATTGGCCTCAAACGGATAGCTCCAGGTCCAATAAACGCTGAACCTGCGCTTTCCCGGCTCGTACTTTCGCGGCACGTGAGGCTGGTTGTAGGTCCTACCCAATGGTGCAGTCGTACTCATGTCTTATCTCCGCGCGGCAAGACGCCGCAGTCCGTCGAGTGCCGCATATTTGTAAGCGTAGGTGTACGTCGGCGTATTGAACGACATCGTCGCCAACGTATCGAGCGTCCCGCCGCAGCGAATCGCCATCTGACCGATTCCGACGATTTCCGAAGCGATCTCGCCGATGCAATGAACGCCGACGAGCCTCCGGTCCTCGGTTTGAAAGATCAACTTGAGCAGGCCGCCGCGCCCCGCAATAGCGCCGCGCGGCGTAAACGCGAGGTCGGCGCGGCCGACCTCGTAGCTCAATCCGCGCTCGCGACACGCCTCCTCCGTAAGGCCCGCCCCCGAGAGTTCCGGCATGCCGTAGATTGCCGAAACCGGCGTCGGATCCACATTCCCTTCGAAGGGAATCCCGAAAGCGGAACAGACGGCGGCGCGTCCCTGCTCCATTGCGATCGAGGCCAACGTGGGTTTGAGAACGTCCCCGGCCGCGTAGATGCCGTCGGCCGACGTCCGAAAACCATCGTCGACTTCGATACGTCCGCGCGCATCGACGCGCACGCCGGCTCCCTCCAGCCCTAGATTTTC
>JABCZE010000132.1 GCA_013289785.1 Vulcanimicrobiota bacterium
CGTAAACCTGTTGCGCAAACGTTCGGACGAAGGCTTGGCCGCCGCCCGTTACGATGTAGATCTTGAAGCCGTTAGCCTTCAGATACTGCATGACCTCGAGCATGGGTTGGTAGACGAGCTCGGTGTAGCGCCGATTCCACCGCGGATCCTTAGCTTGCGCGATCCAGTCCGAAACGATCGCGTGAAAGTCGCCGGTTGCCATGCCGGTGTGGGTCGCCATGAAGATCGCTTCGAGATCCTGCATCGTGCACTTTGCGATTGCCGCGTTGTCGCGTGCGAGGATGGATTTAAAGGGCTCCGTCTCATTCCACTTCGGGTTTTCGGGCGCGAGTGCGAAGATGCGAGCGAGCGCAAACGCGAGCTGCGTGACGATCGGATGTTCGACCCACATCGTTCCGTCTTGGTCGAACGTTGCAATCCGCTCGTCTTCGGGCACGAACTGCGGACCGCCCACGTCGGTCGCCGCGCGCACGAAGTTTTCTATCGCCGACTTCGCCGGCCCGTCGTTCCACGATTGCAAGTGATCGTTCATCCAGCTCGCTCCTGATCGCTATAGATTAGCGCCGTCTTTGTGGTGCCGCTCGCGAGCCAATCCCGCAGCGGTAACTGAAGGCCCTTAAAGAATTCGTCGGCGGCGGCTTGCGCTTTCTCTTCTTTCGCGGTCCCCAACACGTGCGTCGAGTACCCAAACTCCGCTACGAGGGGCACGAAACGATCGGGAACGGGCCGCGCCCAGAGAGCCAGGGTCGCGTGCGCCGTTACGCCGTGACCGAAGGAAAAATTTCCTAACGTCGCTTGAATTTCGAAAACCTTCGCTCCGGCTACGACCGCTAAAGTCTCGTTGGGGTCCAATCCCAGGGTTCGGAGGTGCGGTAGGGCGTCCATCAACCGCGAGACGGGAATACTCCCGACGTCGATTCCCGGATATTCGACGATGACGTTGTTCGAGTAAATGCTTTGCATCGTGCCGGGTTCCACGCCGCGGATCAGCTCTTCCTTAAACTTCTTCTTTTGTAGTTTGGTAAACGTCGTGTTCGTGTCGAATCCGGCCGCCGTTTCGTAACCCTCGGCCCGGCATTTGAACGTCAGCTCCCAACTGTCGTCGGGCCAGCAGTCCTGACGGATCTGCCGAATGCGAAAGATCAACTTGTTGTGCCGGAGATCTTCATTTTTTGTATCGTAAAACTGGACGATCCGAAGCTGCGAGTCGATTGAGTCGACGGGCTCGTAGCGGATGCCGAGCCTCGACGCGATGCTCTCCAGCAGCTCGTTGAACTCCAGAAGCGCGCGCCGGGTGGGAAACTTTTCCGGCTTGAGCAGCAGCTTGAACTCGCGGTGAGTTACCAGCGGTGTTGCGGTTGAGCTTTCTTTGTTCATATCCCTAGTGGTCGAGGTGGGCTAACGCCTCGCGCAGCGGGGCGCTGGAGATCTGCATAAATCCTTGGAAGGGGGTGTACATTTCGAGCATGACGATGACCGCGCCGGAAACGGCCATCGCGCACAGAGCCAGCGCAACGACGGTCGTCGCGTTCCAGGGTGCGAACAGGCCAAAGCCGACGAAGGTGATTGCAAACCAGAAGACCAGCAGGACCAAGAGTGGTACCGAGACCGACGTGTCGGCCTGCTCGTACATCAGCCAACGGGTCTCCGCGAGATTCATGAGCAGCCCCATGGCTTGCGGTTTGAGCGCATTCTGAATGTCGGTTTTGGGCGAGAGCCCAGCAATCTCATCCAGAAGGACCTCTGCGCCGGCCGACGGCCGCACGCCGGGGCCGCTCGACCGTTCTTCCGGCCAAATCGTGTCGAGCGCGCGCTGGACCGTTCCGCGCAGTACGCGGCGCGGAGCGCTGGTTTCCGGCCCGTAATGCGCCAGCACGCGGTCGAGCAAGACGACCTTGGAAGAGACGTCGTCTACTTCGTTGCGTTGCGCGTTGTACGAACTCGTCGCCGAGGCGACCAAGAGCCCGAGAACCAGCCCGGCCATCGTGCCGATAATCCCTAGACCGGTCTGGAGGAGGTGCCGGGAATCATCGTTCATATGATGCTCCGGCAACGCGTTTCGAAGACGCATGCCGAGCAGCGCGCCACCGAACAGGCACGCGAACGTGATCGAACCGAAACCGATTGGATTCATTCTAAGTTGCTATCGTTTCAGGGCAAGCCCGGATTATCCCTGAAACGCATCGGGTCGAAGGCCGTAATGGGAGCCGACAGCGAAGGCCCGGCCATGGCTGTCAGAAAGAAGGAATCGAAGTTCGATGTTTGGGTCGACTTCGCTTCGGTAGTTCTGATCTCGGCCGCCACCGTGCTGACGGCATGGTGCGGGTACGAGGCCGCCCGCTGGACCGCCATCGAATCGAGGCTGTACAACGAGTCTTCGGCGCAGCGCGTGGCCGCTGCGGTTGACTCCGGCCGTTTCAATACCCTCGAAGTCATCGACGTCGGCATGTTTTTGCAGTACGTCGGTGCGGTTGCAGCGGGGCGACGCGACGAAGTAGCATTCATCTACCGGCGATTCCGACCGGAGATGAAGCGCGCGGTGGACGCGTGGCTCGCGACGAAGCCTCGCACGAATGCTGCGGCGCCCGCTTCGCCGTTTGCGATGCCGCAATACAGCTTGCGTACCGGTAAAGACGCCGACCGATTAAACGCGCTTGCGGCCACGAACTTCGAACAGGCCACCGCTGCCAACGAACGTGGCGATGCGTACGTTCGCCTAACCGTGATATTTGCCGCGGTATCGTTCCTTGCCGGCATTAGCACCAAATTCCGGTTCCCCAGCCACATCGTCATCGTCGTGGCGGGCTTTGGCGCCTTGATTTTCGGGCTCATTCGTATGTTCGAACTGCCCATTCGCTGAGAGGCCGGCTACTAACGGTCGCCGAGTTCGGCCTTGAGGCCTTCACCCAACTTCTTGCGCGCCTTTTCTCCGGCGTCGAGTCCCGCCGGTTCCCACGGCTCCCACTCTTCCCAGCCAAAGAACTGCGAGAGTAACCGGAATCCGAATCCGACGACGAACGCGATCGCCGTCGACGCTAGCACCGGCAAGCCCGACTGGTCGCAGACGACGTAGGCAATCCCAGTCAGCGCGGCGGCCGATACGAAGAACTCGCCGCGGACGAGCTGTTTGGGAACCACGTTACAGGCGATGTCTATGATCCAGCGCCCGGCCGTAGTGGCAATTATGCCGATGAGGACCGCTGCTGCGTATCCCAAATGCGCCGCGAGTGCGGCCTGAGCGCCGACGATCGCGTACCACGGCAGCGAGAAGGCCGTCATGAACTGGAAGAGGCCGTCCTTAAAGCGCGCCTCGCTATAGTAGTCGACGGTAAGCGCGACCGTTGCGGCTACGAGGCAGACGACGAGGTACCACGGATTTTCAAGCGGCGCGGGAACTTTATTCACGAGAACGTCGCGCACGATGCCGCCGCCGATACCGCCGGCATACGCCAGAATTATCACGCCGGCGACGGTAAAATGCTTGTAGTGATCCGGCCGGCGCGCGAGGAGCGCGCCGTTGAACGCGTTGGTGGTCGCCGCGATCAGCGAAATGTAGTCGAGCGTACCGAGCGTCCAGAATCCGAACTTCGAAAGGATCAGAGGCGTCATTCTAGGCTCCTTACGCTGCGGCGGCGTGCGTGGCAGCTCGGTGGAAGAGGACGCGGAAAATCATGCTGATGACAAACTGAATGATGAAGTACGTCAGCACCGTTGGAGCGACCAGGGTGCCGGGGAAAACCGCGGTCGCAACGACCGCGCACGTACCGATATTCCGCAGCGTGGTGGCAATGCTCAGCGTTCGCCGGTACTGCGCCTCCGGGCCTCCGAGAATCCAGCCGGTTCCAACCGAGAGCAGCACGAGAACGAGCGACGCCCACATGACGCGCGAGCCGTAAACGGAAGCGACGGCTTTGACCAGCGCCGGTGAGAGAATCGCCAGCAACGCCACGACCGCGACGAGAAACAGGATGGTAAGCGGGCGCCGCAATTTCGCCGCGAGTTTCGGAGCGCCGTTGGCCGTCGCCAACCCGACGAGTAGCGGGACGAGCTGGAACCCGACGAGCGTACCGACGATCCGACCGAAGGGAACGGTTCCCGCAACGTCCCCCGGAGCGATGAGCCCGGCCGAAAAGATGAAACGAGCCGTCAGCGGAATCGTGACGATCGACAGCGCCGGCATGACGAACGCGAGCATGGCCGCAAATCCGAGACTGCCACCCGGCGTTCGCCCTCCGGCGCGAACCAAGAACGGAACGCCGGGCGCGAGCGCCATCAACACGAATCCGATCGCGATATACTCGTCGAGGTGGAACGCACGAGCGAGCAGTACGCCGAAAACTGGAATGACGATGAAGTTGGCAACGAGCGCGCGCGCGAGCAAACCGTAGTTCTTCAGCGCGGCCACCAAATGCTCGACGTTGATTTCGAGCCCGGCGCTGAGCATCAGCGAAACCAGCGTCACGACCGCCGCGATCTTTTCCGGGTGCATCAGCGTGCCTCCTCAGCTAGTGAGCGGTTTGCTTCGCGGTCCCGGCTAGGCTCGCCTTGCCGTCCTTAATAGGCATTTTGCACTTTTTGGATAGCGTATTCGCTCTCGGCGGTGCTAACGTTGACGCTCTAGGGCAAGCCCTCTAAACCATTAACTTTTCGCTCGCGCTTGCGGGAAAGGAGCCGGCTATGCCTGCTCAAGGTCCACCAAACATCGTCGCCATTATGGGGGACGACATCGGCTGGTTTAACATCGGCGCCTATCATCAGGGAATGATGGCGAGCCGAACGCCGAATCTCGATCGGCTCGCTGCCGAAGGAATGCGATTCACCGATTACTATGCGGAGGCGAGCTGCACTGCCGGCCGCGCGAACTTCATCACGGGCGAGCTGCCGATACGTACGGGCTTGACGACCGTCGGTCAGGCCGGTGCCAAGGTTGGAATGCCGGCCCAAGCACCGACCATCGCGACGGCGCTGCACGCAATGGGCTACGCCACGGGCCAGTTCGGAAAGAACCATCTCGGCGACTTAAACGAGTATCTGCCGACGCTTCACGGCTTTGACGAGTTCTTCGGCTATCTCTACCACCTCGACGCCATGGAAGACCCGGCACACCCCAACTATCCGCAAGCGCTCAAAGATAAGATCGGCCCGCGCAACATGCTGCATTGCTGGGCGACCGACACCGACGATGCCACCGTCGATCCGAGATGGGGAAAAGTGGGCAAGCAGCGGATCGAAGACGCGGGGACGCTGTACCCCGAGCGGATGGAAACCGTCGACGACGAGATCCTCGCTCACGCCGTAAAGTTCATCGACAAAGCGAAGGCCGGCAACAAGCCGTTCTTCGTCTGGCTCAACCCGACGCGCATGCACGTCGTAACCCATCTTTCCCCCAAGTACCAAGGCATGCGCACGGCGGAAAACGGCTGGTCCGAGTCGGAAGCCGGAATGGCGCAGCTCGACGACATCGTCGGTGCCGTCATGCAGAAGCTCAAGGACGACGGCCTCGACGAG
>JABCZE010000133.1 GCA_013289785.1 Vulcanimicrobiota bacterium
CGCGCCCGAGATACTCCCCGAGAATTCCGAGGCTCATCAGTTGCACGCCGCCGAGAAAGAGAACGGCTACGATGGTCGAGGCCCAGCCCGGCGTGTAGAAGGCCGGTTTCAAGCTGAACGTTTTCATAACGATGACGATCACGGCGTAAACGAAGGCGATGACGCTGGCCGCGAAACCGAAATAAGACGCAAAGCGCAACGGCACGTCGGAGAACGAGGTGATGCCGTCCATCGCGAAGCGAACCATCTTCGAAAGCGGATACTTCGTCTGGCCGGTATAGCGCACGTCGCGATCGTACTCGAGCGCTACTTGGTTGAAACCGACCCAGCTTACCATGCCGCGAAGAAAGCGATGGCGTTCGGGCAGCCGCCGCACGGCTTCGACGGCCCGCCGGCTCATCAAGCGAAAGTCTCCGGTATCCAGCGGGATCGCGATCTTGGTCAGGCGTTTGATGATCCGGTAAAACGCGCGCGCAGTCCAGAGCTTGAAACGGCTCTCGCCTTTGCGGGTGCGGCGAACCGCGTACACGACGTCGTAGCCCTGGCGCCACTTTCGCAAGAAGTCCTCGATCAGCTCCGGCGGATCTTGCAGATCGCCGTCCATGAGGATAACGGCATCCCCGGTAGCGATTTCTATACCGGCGGTCGCAGCGAGCTGATGCCCGAAGTTGCGCGACAAATTGACCAGCACGATCCCGGCCTGGCGCTGCATCTCCGCCCGGATGGCAGCGAGCGTGCCGTCCGTGCTTCCGTCGTTAACCAGCACGATTTCGTGGCCGAACTGCCCCCTCAACGGCTCGATCGCCGCCGCGACGCGTGCCAAAAGCGGTGCGACGTTTCCGGCTTCGTTGTAAAGGGGGACCACGACGCTGAAGGTGGGGCGCGTAGAATCGGCCATGCCGGTGCCGTTTTCAACACGCCGCCGCCGTTGTCACCCCGAGCGGAAAGCGCAGAGGGTCCAAGAACTAGCGTGCATGCCTAACGTCCGTTCGGCCCTCGTGACCGGCGCGGCTTTGCTCTGGATTGCAGGCTGCAGCCATGCGGCTCAGTCCGGCGGAGCGGGGTCGTCGCCCGCGCCGAGGACCCGGCCGCAAGCGGCCGCCTCGTCGCGGGCCGGCGCCACAGCCGGGCCGCGAACTACGGCATCCGCGTCACCCGCCGCCGCTCCGTCACCCACGACCTCTCCGACGGCGTCGACGGCACCCCCGTCGCCGGCGGTCACGCCGCCCAAGCTCTCGGTCAAGGCGTCCCGTCTACCGCCCAATGCGGCGCCGAAAATTCTTGCCGTTGCGGTAAGCGAGACGACCGTGCACCCGGGGGACACGGTTTCGGGTAGCGTGGTCACCAGCTCCAACGTCGCCAGCGTGCAAGCGCGGATCGGGGGCTACGCGATGACCCTCGTCAAAACCGGCGTGGGACGCTTCGCGCTGACCTACACCGTCGCGCCGCTGCCGTGGTTCATTCGCGGCACGTTTAACATGCGCGTGATTGCAACGAACACCCGCGGCGATACGGTCGAACGCACGATACCGCTGACCGTACGATAGCGCAAGTTTTCCAAGCAGCGCAAGCGCGCCGATACAGGAGGCCGGTCAATAGCGAAGGAAAACTCGGTCTCCATGCACCTCCTTCTAAAGGATGCTATCCGTGCGTTGTAATTCGTGGCCGAACCTCACTCTGGCGATAGCGCTATCGGCTATTCTGTGCGCGTGCGGTGGCAACGGCGCACTTGGTTCGTCGCCGGGACTCCCTGGTGCGCGCGCGTTGCAGAGCAAGATCCAGCACGTCGTCATCATCGTTCAAGAAAATCGCAGTCTCAACAATCTCTTTTACGGCTATCCCGGGGCTAAGACGGCAACCTACGGCTACAACACAAGCGGCCAGAAGATCGAACTGGAGCCGGTCACGATCGCAACGGACTGGGACCTCCAACATAATGCCAAAGGGTACTTTGCCTCGTGTAACGGCAAAGGAAAGATCCCCGGCACCAACTGCCAGATGAACGGCTTCGACAACGAGACGTGGGGGTGCGGCTCGGGCGGGCCCAAATGCCCGAATAAGAATCCGCCGTATAGCTACGTCCCGCATAGCCAGACCGGGCCGTACTTTTCCATGGCCGGTCAATACGTCTTAGCCGACGAAATGTACGCTTCCGATTTTGATATCAGTAGCTTTGAGTCGCATCAATACATCATTGCGGGCGTAAACCCCGACGGTACGTACGACTATCCCGACGGAGCGTGGGGCTGTCCGGGCGCGCCGGGCGATGCGATCAAGGTCCTCGGCCCACATCGCAATGTGAACGATACCAAAACGGTGTTCCCTTGTTGGGATCCCACGACGCTGGCCGACGAACTCGATCAAGCGGCTCTGCCCTGGGCGTTTTACGCGGTACCGCTCAAAGCCAAGGGAAGCGGCAGCGGGAAGCTCTGCGGCAACGGCATTGGGTCTGACGGCAACGGTTACCGAAGCGCGATCTGGAGCGCGTACCAGGCCATCAAACACATTTGCTACGGTAAAGACTGGGATAACGACGTCAAATCGCCGCCGCAGAAGTTCCTCAACGACGTGAAGAACAATCTCGCGGCAGTGACGTGGGTCACGCCGACTTACGCAAACTCCGACCACGGCGGCAACAACTCCGACACCGGCCCTTCTTGGGTTGCCTCGGTCGTCAACGCGGTCGGCGAATCGCAGTTTTGGAGTTCCACCGCGATCTTCATCTTCTGGGACGATCCCGGCGGCTGGTACGATCCGGAGCCGCCGCAGTACGTTGATAACGACGGTCTCGGATATCGGCTTCCGCTGCTGATCATTTCGCCGTACGCAAAACAAGGGCTGGTTTCGCACACCCACTACGAGCACGGCAGCATCCTAAAGTTCGTTGAAGACCAGTTCGGCCTGGCGAGACTCTCAGAAAGCGACTCGCGCGCTAAATCGACGGCCGATGCCTTCGATTTCAACCAGTCACCACGCCAGTTCGTTCCAATCTCGTCGAAGTATAACGCCGGGTACTTCACGCACCAACCCGTCGATACTCGTCTGCCGGACAACGATTAGCGGGTCGTGAGAAGGCTTTCGCTGGCGATCGGGGTTACGATGTCGCTCCTTTGCGCTTGCAAAGGCGGAGCATCTTCGTCGCCCGGGGTACCGGCCGTCGATCGGCAGCCGGACCAGGCGGCGTACCAGCCGCTCGCGGGCCCAAAGAAAATTCAGCACGTCATCATCATCGTTCAAGAGAATCGCAGTTTGAACAATCTTTTTTACGGCTACCCCGGTGCCAAAACCGTTACCTATGGTTATGGCTCGAAGGGTCAAAAGATCACGCTCAAACCGATCGGCCTGGCGACGACGTGGGACGTCTCGCATAACTACGCTGCGTTTATGACGGCGTGCAACGGCACGGGAACGATGCCGGGGACTCACTGCCGGATGAACGGCTTCGATAGTAAGACGTTGTGGAACTGCGATCAGCCGGGGTTCCCGCATTGCCCGAAGGGAATTGAGTACCCAACGTACTCGTACGTCCCGCACGACGAGACGGCGCCGTATTTTTCGATGGCGAAGCAGTACGTCTTGGCCGATCAGATGTATGCGTCGAACTTCGACATTAGCAGCTTCGTGTCGCATCAGTACATCATCGCCGGTCAGGCCAGCCGTTCGGTTAACTATCCCGAGGACTACTGGGGCTGTCCGGGCGGTAAAGGCGACCAGATCTACACGCTCACCCAAGATCGCCAGTACTCAAAGCAGATCCCGGTCTGCTTCGATAATAAAACGCTTGGCGACGAGCTAGACGATGCGAAGTTGTCTTGGGCGTACTACACCTATCCGGTCGGAAGCGGCGCGCCGGACCCCTGCAACGGCAGCCCGGGAGCCGGCCCCACGTACTCGGAGAGCAACGGCATTTGGAGCGCCTACCAGGCGATCGACCATATTTGTTATGGACCCGACTGGAAGAAAGACGTGATCACGAACGCAACGCAGTTCCTGACCGACGTTCCCAGCGGCAAGCTCGCAACGGTGACGTGGATCACACCGACCTGCAAGAACTCGGACCACGCGACGTGCGGCGGAAATACGGGTCCGTCGTGGGTTGCATCGCTGGTCAATGCGGTCGGTGAGTCGAAGTTCTGGTCCACCAGCGCGATCTTCGTCTTCTGGGACGACCCCGGTCTTTGGTACGATCCGGAGCCTCCCGCTTACGTCGATTATGACGGCTTGGGGTTTCGCGTGCCGTTGCTGATCATCTCGCCGTACGCAAAAAAAGGGGTGGTTTCGCACACGCACTACGAGCACGGCACGATTCTGAAGTTCGTGGAGGACGAGTTCGGACTACACTGGCTGGCGGCCAGCGACCACCGCGCCAACTCACCCGACGATGCCTTCGACTTCACCCAGTCGCCGCGCAAATTCGTGCCGATAAAAGCTCCCTACGGCAAAAGTTACTTCCTGCATCAGCCGCCCGACCCGCGGCCGCCGGACGATAACTGAGCGTTAAGCGAAATGCCAAACGCCAACGCTCCGGTCCCTGCGAACATTAACGTTTGCTCAACCTGCCTTAACTATTTCTCCCATTTCCAGGATGCACGCTCGATTTGCCATCCCCTACCATCGACTTGGATGAAGCCGGCGCAGTTCCGCCTCCTTCGTTGCTATCGGGAGTACCGTCTTGCTTAAAACCCTGCATCGCGTCACCAAACGCGTTTTTTTTCTCGGCTGTTCCCACTCGGCCGCACCCATATGACGGACGGCACATCCAACGGCTCGACGAACGGTGCATCCAACGGTGCCTCCAACGGCGCAGGCAATGGCGCGCACAACGGTTCGCATAACGGTGCGACGAATGGGGCGCCACACCGGCTAAGCATCGTCGCGTCCGTGCCGCAGCACCACCCAAACGGTCAGCGGCGAATCGCGATCGTCGGGACCGGTTACGTGGGACTCGTCACCGGCACGTGCCTGGCCGAGTTCGGAAACTCGGTCGTGTGCTTGGATAACGACCCGGCGAAGATTGCGACGCTTCGGCGCGGCGAGCTCCCCTTCTTCGAGCCGCAGCTGCTCGAGATGATGGTCGGAAACCATCACGCCGGCCGGCTCTCCTTCTCCGAAGACGTCGAAGGCGGAGTGCGCGACGCGGCGATCGTCTTCATCGCGGTCGGTACGCCGCTGCGTCACGACGACGGCGTCGATCTATCGGCCATCTGGGAAGTTGCCGCGACGATCGGCCGCGAGCTGAACGGGCCGAAGATCGTCGTCGTGAAATCGACGGTGCCGGTCGAGACCAGCGAGATGGTCTCGGCGATGATTGCGGAGAACGCCGCGCGGCGACATCGCGTCGACGTCGTGAGCAATCCGGAGTTTCTACGCGAAGGCTCGGCGGTGGCGGACTTCATGCATCCCAGCCGCATCGTTATCGGGACCAGCAGCCCCCAAGCCGAGGCCATCATGCGCGACCTTTACGCGCCCGTCGACGCGCCGTTCGTCGTTA
>JABCZE010000134.1 GCA_013289785.1 Vulcanimicrobiota bacterium
CCGCTCAGCATGACAGGCGGCTAGTTCCCCTCGAAATGCGGCGGTTGTTTGGCGACGAACGCTTCGTAGGCGCGGCGGAAGTCGTTCGTCTCCATGCACGCCGCTTGCGCGCGTGCCTCCGCATCGATCGCTTCAAAAAGCGGCAGCGCCCATTCTTCGCGCAGCATCGCCTTCGTCATCGCGTGCGCCATACTGGGGCCCTGCGCGATCGTGCGCGCCAGCTCGAGCGCACGTTCGCCCAATGCCTCCGGCGAGCAAAGCTCGTTATAGAATCCCCAATCGAGCGCCGTTTTGCCCGGCAGCGCGCGACCGGTGTAGAGCAGCTCGCTCGCGCGGCCGAGCCCGATGATGCGGGGCAGCATCGAGCACGCACCCATGTCGCATCCGGCCAATCCCACGCGCACGAAAAGAAAGGCTACGCGCGAGCGCTCCGTTCCCAAACGCAGATCGCTCGCCATAGCCAGGATCGCGCCGGCGCCGGCGCAGACTCCATCGACCGCGGCCACGATCGGCTGCGGACAGGCGCGCATCGCCTTTACCAAATCGCCGGTCATCTGCGTGAATTCCAACAGCTGCTGCGAAGAGCTCCGTGTGAGCGGGCCGATGATTTCGTGCACGTCGCCGCCCGAGCAGAAATCGGCGCCGGCGCCGGTCAGCACGACCGCTCTAACGGCGGCGTCGCTTTGCAAGGAGGTGAACGTATCGGTCAGCTCGCGATACAGCTCGAACGTCAGCGCGTTCTTGCGAGCGGGCCGGTCAAGCGTAACGGTGAGTACCTTCGAATCGAGCTGCGTTCGCGCGCCGTTCATCGGATACGAAATGGGAGATCCTCTTCGTCGGCGTCGCCCGCACTGTTGCGTGCGATCACGCGCAGATGATATGAGCGAACGAAGATCGGCGGCGTATCGAGCACGTCGAGCGTGAACGCGAAGCGTCCCGGCCCTACGTGGGGCACGTTGATCGAGAACAGACTCGTACGCACCTCAACGCTGGCGACGTCGGTGCCGGTCACGAACCAGCCCGACCAGTGCTGGCCGCGGCGGACGTCGAGCGCGGAGAAACGCATTCCCAGAATATGCGGTGGCGCGTCGTTCGGCTCGACCTTCGGCGTGGGCAGCACCGAATAGGGTCCGACGATCGCGTTGACCGGCACGGGCGGAAGGCGCGATCCGCATGCGACCGACAGCAGTGCGAAGCAACACGCCCCGATGCGAAGCAGCACATCGACGGTCGTACGGCCTTGCCGCGACGCCACCTGCTCGATTTAGAAGGCACCTCCAAGCATCGGGCATAAAGGCCGCAGGATAATGCAGAACGCGGCCCCGCGCAGCCTCGCGCTCGATTACGCGGTCGGCATTTGCGGCGTCTGGATTTCCGGCGGCTTTTTCCTCGATGCGTGGGCGCACGGTCACGTGCCGGTCGAGAGCTTCTTCACCCCGTATCACGCCGTCTTCTACTCGGGAATGCTGGCTTTGGTGTGTATTGCGGGAGCCTTTATCTTGCGCGCGCGGCGGCTTGGCTACGCCTGGCCGGACACCGTCCCGCGCCCGTACCGCCTGGCGCTCTTGGGCATTCCAATCTTCGTTGCCGCGGGAATCGGGGATATGCTCTGGCATCGTTTCTTCGGGATCGAAGAGGGCGTCGACGCGCTCCTGAGCCCGACGCACCAGATTCTCGGACTCGGAATCTTTCTGGTCGCGAGCGGCCCGATTCGCTCGGTGCTGGCCCAGCGCGACGCCACGACATATTCGCGCCAGTTGCCCCTGGTACTCGGACTCGCCACCTGGCTGATCCTCACGCATTTTGGCACGGCCTATGGTTTCGATCCGGGCGCGGGGCGAACCAATGCCCCTCCGCCGATCGCGCCGTTTACGCCGGACTATCTCACGGCGCTCTCGATCGGCTACTACAAGATCGCCAGCGGCGTTCTTAGCATCATTCTCGAGAGCATCTTGATCGGCGGCTTCGCGCTCTGGCTGGTCTCGCGGATTCGCCCGACCCCAGGAACGATGACCGCGCTCCTGGTCCTCGGCAACGCTCCGGCGGCGGCGGCATTTACCAATCAAACGCCGCTGCTCGTCGTAACGATCGTGCAATCGCTGATCACCGGCATCGTCGCCGACGTGCTCGTCGCGCGCCTCGACCCGTATCCGTCCCCAGCGAGGACGATCGCGTTCCGCGTGTTTGCTATCGCCGTGCCGATGACGTACACCGGCGTCTACCTGCTGACGACGTTCTTTGCCGACGGCATCTGGTGGGACTGGAACGTTGCGCTGGGGTCGTGGATTTGGTCGGGCGTCTGCGGCTTTGCGCTGAGTCTCCTGATCGCCGCTCGCCGAACGGCGTGATCGCCGTCGGTCTGTTCTGCGCCGCGCTGCTGCTGCACGGCGCGACGGCCTGGCGCTACGGCTACTTCCGCGACGAACTCTACTTTATCGCCTGCTCGAAGCATCTCGCCTGGGGATACGTCGATCAGCCGCCGCTGGTCGCCGTGGCCGCGTGGCTCGCCGCTCCGGCGGGATATTCGCTGGTTGCGCTGCGCGCGCTCCCAATTCTTGCGGTCGCCGGAACCGTCTATCTCGCCGTGCGGCTCACCAAGGAACTGGGCGGCGGCACGTTCGCCCAAATGCTCGCCGGAGTCGCGACGCTGCTGATGCCCGCCTATCTGCTGCTGGGCAACACACTGACGACGACCTCGTTCGAGCCGTTCTTTTGGACGCTTTCGATTTATCTTACGATTCGCATCGTTCGCACATCGGCGATGAAACGGCCGCGGCTGTGGCTCGCGCTGGCCGCGTCCGTGGCGCTGAGCGCGTACGCGAAATACTCGGTCGGGCTGTTGGTTGCGGCATCGATCGCCGGCCTGTTGTTGACCAACGAACGCAGAGCGTTGCGAACCCCATATTTAGCGTGCGTCGTCGCATTGGTTGCGCTCCTGCTCGCGCCGAATCTCGGATGGCAGGCCGCCCACGGATGGCCGTTCTTGGAGGTGATCCGAGGTGACGCGGCCCATCGCCCTTCGTTTGCCAACGGCCTCACGCTTGAGTACCGCAGCTTCGCAAATAACGCGGTGGCCTTTATGCTCGAGCAACTGCTGTACACCAATCCGCTCGCAGCGCCGATCTGGTTGACTGGGATCGTCGCACCGTTTCGCGTACCAGCGCTACGCAATTTGCGATTTATCGCAGTTGCCTACGTCGTGCTCTTCCTCGCCGCCGTTGCGCTGAGCGCGAAGGGTTACTATATCATCGGGATTTATGCAGCGCTGCTTGCGATTGGCGCGGTGGCGATCGAGCGCGTCACCGCCCCGTTGCGCGCAACCGCGTTTGGCACGCTCGTTGCGGTGGGCATTCTGGCGCTTCCGCTTTCGCTGCCGGTTCTGCCGGTGGACGGGCTCGTCGCTTATACCAAACTCCTGGGCCTGACCGGACGCGACGGAACGCCGGCGCATCTGATTCAGCCGGTCTTTGCCGAAGAGTTCGGCTGGGACCGGCTGGCGCGCGATGTCGCGCAAGTTTATTTTGCGCTCCCAAACGATATCCGCGGGCGCACCGCGATTTACGCCGACACGTACGGCGACGCCGGGGCTTTGGACTTCTTCGGCCCGCGCTACGGATTGCCGCCGGCCATCTCGAGCCAAAACAACTACTACCTCTGGGGAACGCGCGGCTACGACGGCGCGACGCTGGTGGCGATCGGCGCGACGCGCATCGATCTCTTACGGCGCTACTATCGCAGCGTCACGCTCGCACGCACGTCCTCCGAACCGTATAAATGGGTCGTCGAAGGGCCGGCGCCGATCTATCTCTGCCGCGACCCCGTCGCGCCGTTATCCAAGATCTGGCCCCACCTGCGCTGGTTCGGCGCGTGACCCCAGTGTGTCATCCTGAGCGAAGTGGAAGGACAAACAAGTCCGTGTCATGCTGAGCGTAGTCGAAGCACGAAGGACGAAGGACTCATGAGGGCAACGGGACGATCAGGGCTTCGCCGGTTTGCGACCCATTAATCAGCATTAGCACGGCTTCGGCAACCTCGTCGACGGTGGCGATGCGCCCTTGCGGATTGCTTGCCGCCAGCACGCGGCGAGTCTCCTCTTCGTCTCTGCCGGTTTTTGCCGTGATGTTCGCCACCGCACTGCGTAGGATATCGGTCTCGGTATATCCCGGGCAGATCGCGTTGGCGGTCACTCCCGTCCCGGCAGCTTCGGCGGCGACGGCGCGTGTGAAGCCGACCACGCCGTGTTTGCTCGCGCAATAGGCCGCGATGTACGGCGCGCCGGCCAGGCCCGCGGTGCTGGCGACGTTGACGATGCGCCCCCACCGTGCCGCCGTCATCTCGGGGAAGACTTCCCGCGTGCAAAGAAACGTGCCGGTTAAATTCGTTGCGATGATTCGATCCCACATTTCGGATGATGTTCTCGCCAGCGTCGCCGACTCAACGATGCCGGCATTGTTCACCAGAATATCGATCGGCCCGTTGGCGTCGCGGCACTCTTGGAACACGCGCCGGATGTCGCTTTCGTCGCGAATGTCGGCCGTGGCGTAAAAAGGCCCTTCGACGGAGCCCCTCGTGTCATCCTGAGCGGAGTCGAAGGACGAACGGCTCACGATGCTGACGCGCGCGCCTTCTTGCACGAGACGCTGCGCGACGGCGAGCCCGATGCCGCGCGATCCGCCGGTTACGACGGCGTGCTTTCCTTTGACAGAGCCTGTCCTGAGCGCAGTCTTGTCATCCTGAGCGTAGTCGAAGGACGAAGGGCTCACGATGCCGCCTCGCGGGCGCGAGCGGCAAGCCGTTCGAGCTGCTCTTTCCCCGACAGGTACTGCACGGGCCAGGGCGCCTCTTCGTAGCCGAGTTGCGCCGCGGCGTGCAGCGTCCAGAAGGGATCGGCGAGATGCGGGCGGCCCAGCGCCACCAGATCGGCGCGGCCTCCGGCGAGGATCGCGTCGACCTGATCCACGTCGGTGATGTTTCCGACGGCCATCGTTGCGATTCCGACTTCGTTACGAATCCGATCCGAGTACGGCGTCTGAAACATGCGGCCGTAGACGGGCTTGGCATCCGGCGTGGTCTGCCCGGCCGAGACGTCAATGAGATCGGCGCCCTCCTCCTTGAACGCGCGGGCGATCTCGACGGCAGCGTTGCCGTCGATGCCGCCATCCACCCAATCCGTCGCCGAGATGCGCACCGACATCGGGCGTTCTTCCGGCCAAACCGCGCGCATCGCGCGGAAGACTTCCAGCGGGTAGCGCAGCCGATTCTCCAGCGAGCCGCCGTACTCGTCGCGGCGTTGGTTGCGTAGCGGCGTGATGAACGACGACAACAGATAGCCGTGAGCGCAGTGCAGCTCGAGCATGTCGAAACCCGCTTCGAGCCCCATGCCGGCAGCTCGTGCAAAGGCGTCGCGAATCTCGTCCATCTCCGCTCGGCTCAACTCCGCCGGCACCTGGTTTCGCGGCGAGTACGGAATCGCCGATGGCGCGACTACCG
>JABCZE010000135.1 GCA_013289785.1 Vulcanimicrobiota bacterium
TGCGCCACCTTGTTGCGCAAGGCCTCGAGCACCTCGGCCTTCGACTTATAAAGGTCGTAGCTTACCGACATCGTGTGCGCCTGCATCAGGCCGCCGGGAAGCGGATGCTGATGCGGATCGATCAATCCCGGCATCAGCGTTCGGCCCGCGAGATCCACTCGCTGCGCGCCGCTGCCGGCGCGCGCCAGCACCTCGTCCTTCGGGCCGGCCGCAACGATCTTGCCGCCCGCGATCGCGACGGCCTCGGCAGCCGGATTCCGATCGTCCATCGTGATGATCGTGCCGCCGAAGAATGCGGTGGCCGGCGGCTCAACCATTCCAAAAATATTGGCCGCGCACTGTGAACTCATCTAGTAGATCCTCAATTCTGTTCGTTTGTGAAAGCGGGGTGTGCATCGGCACACCCCGCTATTCATCATGACCGTCCGAAGCGCTCTAAAGCGCGTTGGCCAAGGCCCAGGCCTTTGGAGCTCCGATGCCGGCCGCCTGGTTATACTGCGTGGCGCTGCACGAGTACGCACCATTGTTGCCGGAGGTGCACGGTGTGTAGTAGCTGCTGTAACCAGTCGATCCGAACAGACTATAGATCGTCGGATCGATCCAGCCTAGCTTCGTCGAGTGGAGTTGGTTGGCTTCGAGAACCATCGCGACCGAAGCCGGTGAAGACCACGACGTTCCCAGGTATTCGCCCCAGGCTCCGCCCGTATAGACGGCCACCGGGAAGAACGGCAGCGAGATATCGGGCTGATTGCGACCGGTGGTTATCATGCCGGTGATGCCGCTTTGATAGCTCGGGAGGCTAAAGACCGACGAAACGCCGCCTCCGCCCGAGTCGCCGTCGACGCTGCCCATGGTGACCGTCTCGAGAACGCCGCCGCTCGTATCGGTGAAGTCGATCCCACCGATTGACGAGAAGTACGGGCCGCCGGCCGGTGCGCTGACGCCCTTGCTGCCGTTGCACTCGTTGCTTCCTGAGTCGCCGCTCGAGGCCGAGAACTCAACGCCCTCGGCGGCGCCTTGCTCGGCAATCGAGTTGGTGGAATCGGCGAACGGTTTATCGCTGGATTCGCAGCCGCCGAACGACGAGTTCACGGCGGTCGCCTTTCCGTCGGTCAGCACCTGGTTATACGTGTCCTCGATCTGCTGATCGCCAAGGGAACCCATGTCGTAGACGATGATGTTCGCGCCGGGCGCGAGTCCCGCGATCGTCTGCACGTCGAGATCCACTTCAGCTTCGTCGCCGCTGCCGCCGCCGTCGACGGCTTCGTTGGTAACGGTGCCCGTTTCGGTGACGCCGGCTGCCGACAAGTACGCGGCAAGGTAACTCGTGTTTACCGGATCGTCGATGGCGATGGCGGCCGTGTAGCCTGCGCCGTTGCAACCGTGCTGAACCGGGAAGTCGAACGGTTTCGCGACGCCGGTTGCCAGCGTTCCGGACGAGTTGGTCAGCGGCCCATTATCCGGCGCGGAGTTATTGCACCCGCTGCCCGGCGTTGGTGTCGCGGTGGGTTGCGCCGTCGGGGTCGCCGTGGGACCTGCCGTCGGAGTGGCCGTGGGGGCCACCGTTGGCGTAGCCGTCGGCTTTGCCGTGGGAGTTGCCGTCGGCGCTACGGTCGGTGTCGGAGATGGGGAAGGCGTCGCGCCGACCCACGCAACGTCGTCGACGTACTGATAGACGTACGCTTTCGAATAACCGTCGCCGTAACAACCGAAGTAGATGTAGTCGGTTTGACCGGCATACGCGCTGAGATTGACCGTATAGTTCACCCAGCCGTTGGTATTGTTCACGGTCTTATAGAACGTGGTGAGAATCGATCCGCGCGAGTTGAGCAGGTACCCGGCTTGCCACGCGTACTTGGTTCCAAAGCCGAGCGCGCCTTCGTTGGAGCCTTGATAGACCCAGAAACTCAGCTCGCCGCCGGAGGGTACGGTCACTTCTTGAGCGATCGAAGCCCAGCCGTTGATTTCGGGCGGCGCCAGCGTGCCCATGAAAGCCGAGTACGTGCTCTGATAGGACTGCGCCGTCGTGACCTGTACGTAGTTGCCCCGTGTCGAGCTCTCGTTGATCCAACCCGGGCTCAGCGAGCCGCTGGCGAAGTTTCCGTTGACCAGCTTGCCCGTAGAGTCGAGCGGCTTGATTCCTCCGAGCGGGAGTACGGTGCGTCCCTGCCCGTCGGTCTGAAACTGTGGTGCGGTGCGTTGACTCTCCACGCCGCTCTGGTCGGTTACCGTCCGGACCACGACGAGATTATTCAGCGAGACGTCGCGCACGAGTTTGGAAATTGACGAAGGCACGGTAGCGGCGGTGACATTGGTATAGCGCTCGCCGTGCTTTCCTTGGCGTACGGTGTGAATCTGGGTGGAGAAGAAGTGCTCGACGGTTGAAGTGTGCGCCGTTGCGTCGACGATCGTTCGATTCGGATACTCTTTTTCGATCGTGAAGCCGGCGCGTTCCAACTCGCGAACGACTCGCTTTTCCTGCGCCTCGGTGGGCGCGAAACGTTCGTTAAACTCCTTCGCCGTTAAGAACTGGCGATGCGTGCTCGAGTGCGGATCGCTGATCTTTGCGACGAAGCGGTCGAGTTCGGCTTGATGATTGTACCGTAGCGTCAGGGAGACTCGAACCTGCGCGCCGGCGGCTCGCCGTCCCGCATCGGTGTATGCCAAGTCTCCGTAGAGCTGCGGAGTTGAGACTAAGGGTTTCCCCGGCGTCGCCGACCGCACCGAGGAGTCCACCGGTCCGCCATTGGTGCCCGTGGGCATCGACGGAAGCGAGGAGTTTTGTCCTCCGCATGCAGTGAGAGTGAGCGTGAGCCCCAAGATTGACGCAATCACGCGTGAGTGTTGTCGCATGTGCCTCCTAATATTTGAAGTAGCAGAAAGTCCGCCCAAACGGGCCTACTAAATTACTTCGGCAGCTAAGCGGGCCAACCCGCTTGGCTAGCCCTATCGGTCAACCGCTTAGCTGCACTTATAAAGCAGGGCGGGGCAAGCTTTCGAAGTAGGCCACCCTGGCGCATGGCTCTCTTTACATTCGGGCACGGTAGGGCGGGAGACGTCGAGCTGGCGGCTTTGATTCGCGGAGCCGGGCTCGAGTCGGTCGTCGACGTGCGCAGTGTCCCCAAGAGCCGCGCCCATCCGCACGTTTGGCGGGAAGCAATGGCGCAGTGGGTGCCGGACCTCTCCGGTGCGAGCTACGAATGGTGCCAGGGGCTGGGCGGATTTCGCAAGCAACATCCCAACAGCCCCAACGTCGCATTGCGGCATGCTTCGTTTCGCGCCTATGCCGACTACATGCAGACCGAGTCGTTTCTCCGCGCGCTCGACGAACTGGTACAAACGCTCGAAAAATCGAGAACGGCGGTGATGTGTTCGGAGAGCCTGTGGTGGCGCTGCCATCGCCGGTTGATCGCCGATGCGGCGACGCTCTTACGCGGCGTCGACGTTGCGCACATCATGCACGCGGGAACGATCGTTCCACATCGCGTGACCGAGGGCGTTCGAGTACTTCCCGAGGGTATCTTGCAGTACGATTCCTAGAGGCGGCGCGCGACCGCCTTGAGTTTCTCGGGGTTTCGCACCACGTACATCGCGGCAATGCGGCCGCCGGTAATCTCGAGCGCGGCGGCGTCTTGTATGCCCTTTGCGCTGAACGTTACGATGCCCGGCATGCCGTTGAGCATCACGAGATCCATGCGTACGACGTCTTTCCAGCCTTGCTTTTCTTTGAGCCCGAAGAGCAGGCGCGTGACGCGCTCGCGCCCCACCACGGGCACGGTTGCCGCCGGCGCCTTGCCGCCGCCGTCGCTGGTGAAGACGATGTCGTCGGTCAGCAGACGGGCGAGCGCGGCGGGATCGTCGTTCTGTAGAGCCTTGAGGAATTCGTCGCGGATCGCGAGCAGCTCTTTGGCATCGGTTCGCGAGTGACGGCCGGCGTCGCGCACGTGCTCGCGCGCGCGGGTCGCCAGTTTGCGAACGGCCGGCTCGGCGCGCCCGAGCGTCTGCGCGATTTCGGCAAACGGCACGTCGAGAACGTCGTGCAGTAGGAAGGCTGCGCGCTCCAACGGCGCCAGCCGCTCCAGTGCGAGCAAAAACGCGAACGAAATGTCGTCGGAGAGCGTCGCGGCGGTTTCGGGATCGTTGCGGTCTTCCGAGACGACCGGCTCTGGGAGCCAGGGCCCGACGTAGATTTCCCGTCGGGCGCGCGCGGAACGTAGACGGTCGAGGCAGAGGCGCGTCACGATCGTCCGCGCCATCGCTCGATCGTCTTCCACGCGCGTCCGATCGAGGGCATCGCTCCAGCGCAGGTATGCATCTTGCGCGACGTCTTCGGCCTCGCCGTATTCGCCGAGCATGCGGTACGCGTGGCGCACTAGCGTTGGCCGCAGCGCTTCGAAGCGTTGCGCGCGCTCGTCTATCATGCGACCTGCGGGTGCGCCATCGCGATCGTTTCGCCGCCGACGCGTACGCGCCGGCACGCATGGCCGTGACCGATGGCGTACTTGAACGTGGGATACGCTTGGGCGGTAACGATGCCGTAGGCCAGCGACACGAGCCCCGCGCGTCCCCAGCGGCGTAGAATCTCGGCGCGGGCGTCTTCGCCGCTGCCGTCGCGCGCGATCGTTCCGAGCGCCAGCTCGACGCCGAGCAATGCTTCCTTCGAAAGCTTCGCGTAGTCGCGCTCGAGGATCGCGCGGATCGTTTGCGGCTTCACTCCGGATGCCTCGGTCATCGACACGCCGAGCTGCAAGCACGGACCGCAGTCGGCGGCCTTCGCGGCGGTCAACGTCGCACCGGCATACGCGTCGGGCGGAACGTTCTTTCGGTAGCTGCCCAGCTTTCCGAGCGCCTGGAGCGGCATGACGGCACCGACGCCGGCGTCATCGACGATCTCACGGACGTAGCCCGTGTCGTAATCCCACCGGCGTCCGAACGCATCGAGCTGTTTCTTGACAAACCACTTGAGCATGATCTTTTCAAACCTCCGCCTCTTAGACGGAATGACCTTCTCTAATGTGACGGCCAACCAGGAGAGCGCCTGCCACCGGCGAACGCATCGCCATGCGAACGCTCGGCGGACTATCGTTTGCGGTTTTCGTCGCGCTTAGCTCGGCGAGCGCCGGTGCGGTAACACAATCCGCCGGCGATGCCCAAGCGCTCGACCTGCTCGCCAAGCATCGGTCGTTCGTGGGATGGCAGTTCGGCGACGGCACGTTTCAAACGATGCGCATCACCGGTAACGTCACCGACGAAAAAGGAAAGCAGACGGAGACGCTCGTTTTACTCTCCGAGGGCTTGCTGTACAACGACGGCTTTACGGAACTCAAACGCAACGGCGTAACCGAGCGCGACGGGTTCACGGGGAACCTCTTTTGGCAGGCCAACTATAACGGGTTTACGACGCCGGTCTATGGTGACTACGCCAAGTTTCTTGCCTCATACTCCGTTTTGAGAAACGAAGGCGCGACGGAGCT
>JABCZE010000136.1 GCA_013289785.1 Vulcanimicrobiota bacterium
GACGTCTACGAGGCCAACGACAGCGCGCACGACGAGCTTCAGGCGCGGGACGACATCGCCAACAAGGCCGGCGCGAGACTCTTCGTCAGCATTCACGCCAACGCGTTCATCAACTCCGGGCCGTACGGAACGACCTGTTACATTTCCAAGCCCGACGACGTGGCCTTCGGGCGGATCGTGGAAACGCACCTGGCTGCCGACGGCACGAAAGATGACGGACTCGTCAAGAGTCATCTGTACGTAACGCTGCACGCGCGGATGCCCGCGGTGCTGATCGAGACGGCGTTCCTCACCAATCCAGGCGATTACGCGCTGCTCACCTCCTCCGCTTGGCGCCAAAAGGTCGCACAAGAAATCGCCGACGGCATCGGCCAGTACGCGCAGGAGTACCCGGTTCCAAATCAGCCGGCTCAGTAGTCATCACAGGTGATAGGGTTATTTGATTCAGGCCTTGGCGGCCTGACGGTGCTGGCGCGCGTCCGCGAGCGGATGCCCTCGGCCGACATCCTCTTTTTCGCCGACCAAGCCAACGTGCCGTACGGCGATAAGACGCATGCGGAACTGCTGAAGTTACTGCAGGCGAACCTGGCTCGGCTCGACGCGCGCGGCGTCGATGCGATCGTAATGGGCTGTAATACGTCGTGCGCGGTGGCCGAACGGTATGGCTGGCCCGTGACGCGCGCCGCGGTGCTCGACCTGATCGAGTCGGCGGCGATCGCGGTCGAGCGTGGCGGATTCAAGCGCGTCGGCGTCGTCGCAACCGCGGCGACCGTCGGCGCGGGCTCCTACGGAAGGACGATTCGCGCCCGCGTTGGTGGCATTGACGTCGTCGAAGTTCCCGCGCCGGCGCTCGTTCCGCTCGTCGAAGCCGGAGCGATCGAAGGCGAACGGCCCCACGCCGCGGTCGCCGAGGTCTGCGGACACCTGCCGCTCGATCTCGACGTGTTAGTCTTTGGCTGCACGCACTATCCCGTGCTGGAATCGCACTTTCGCGCGGTCCTCGGCGACGGCATTACGTTAATCGATCCGGCTTTCGTGCAAGCCGAGCGAACCGCCGAGCTTCTCGGTACTCGGGCGAACGGAAGCGGATCGACCGAGTATACGACGAGCGGCGACGAAACGGCGTTCCTGGCAAACGTCGCGCGTATTTTATTAGCGAATGGCCGAGGTGCTCCCGCGTAACGGCAAGCAGCACCGGCGGATGGCCGCTTTTCGGCTGAGCGCGCTGTTTGCTGCGACCATCGTCGCCGGTGCCACTCCGGGCCCGAGCGCATCGCCGGCCACCAGCGCTAAAAGCCGGCCACACTGCGTTTTTGAGAACTCTTACACCTTTAGTTCCGCGCCGTGTGCGCCGTTCAGGAAGGTCGGCATTCGAGTGCAGGCGGCAATTTCGAGCAGTGCCTTCGGAGCGGACGCGCCGCCCGAAGATATCCGCGTTCTCGACGACGGCTCGGTAATGGTTCAAACCGATCGTTACGGCCTATATCGCATCGCAGGCAGGCGCCCGCGGGTGCTTTGGTGGCCGGCTCCCCGCTGCGACCGGCAACCGCATTTCGAGTTTGAGTTCACCGGCTCGTTTGATGACGAGCTCCTCACGACGGTTGACCACACTACGAGCGCTGCGGTGCGCGCCGACGGTTCGCTAGCATTTCGGTTGCCTCTTGCGTTTGACTCGGTGGCGCAGGACGCCAACGGCGTCGTGTGGCTCCTGAGGGGACGCTATCCAGATCAAACGCTGTATGCCTATTTTCCGCGAACGCGAGTGCAAGTGACGCTCCAATCCCCAAAGGACGGCTACAAAGTTTTTCTGTCGCCAAACGGTTACGTCTATGCCAGCAACTCCGACGGCCTGTTCGAACTCGATTCGCAACCCAAGGTCCGGGCGCGCCTGGTCCATGGCGCGATCCGGCGGCAGGACGTCACGGCATATCGTGGACTCGATTTTTTCGTATCGCCGATTCAGGCAGTCGGCCGAGATGGATCGCTCTGGGCGTCGACGCCGACGCAGGTAATCCACGTGCATCCCGACGGCACTCCGAGCGTGATGCGCTTCACCGAGCCTCCGCGAAGCATGACGATGCCGTGGCCGGCAATTCCCCTGACCATGACCCGTGACGGCGCGGTTTGGACGACGTTCGGCAAGACGGCGTGGATCGATAACAGCGATCGAATCCAAGTCTTAACGCTTCCCCAATCGGACGGCTGGAGCGTTAGGTTTGGACCGGATTCGAGCCTCTGGGTTTTGGCGCACGACGCGCGAACGGGGCAGCCGCTAGGCATCGTAAACGTCGTGCCCGCCGACGTCGGGCGCAGGGCGACAGCATGGCCTTTTAAACCTCTAACCGCCGCCGGATCGCCCACGCCCTTCGTTCCCTGCCCGCGGCCGACCACGCCGCCCACCCCCACGCCGCAGCTCCCGCCGAAAAACGGCGCGATCAACTTCGTCTACGTGGCGAGCGAGACTTCGCACGAGGTGTGGGGATACTGGGCCGGCCGGAGTGGCAAACTCACGCCGGTGCGCGGCGCACCGTTTCCAGCAGGTAACGGTCCCGTGAACGTTACAATCGATCCGGCGGGACGCCACCTCTACGTCGGTACGTGGTATGACGGCATCTTCGCATTCACGATCGACGCGCGCAGCGGGACGCTGGCCGAGATCCGCGGCTCGCCGTTTGGCGCCGCAAGCGGCCCAACAATCATTGTACTCGATCGTAGCGGCCGCTATGCGTTCGCGGCCAACCTCAACGCAAAGAACGTCACGGGGTACGCGGTCGACGGCGAGAGCGGCGTTCTGCGCCCGCTGGCGTGGTCACCGATGGCTATGAATCATTATCCCTATAGGCTGACCGTCAATCCGCGGCGAGATGTAGCGTACTTCGTGACCGACCGAGACCTCGAAACGTTCGGTACGAGTGGGGGAGTGCTGACGAATCTTTCGACAATAGCGCCGGCGCGCGGCAATTCGCTTTACATCGATCCGCAGGGGCGCTGGGCGTACTTAACCAGCGATCCCGGAGGCACTATCGCAGTCTACGGCGTCGATCCTCGCACTGGAGTGCTGATGCCGCCTACTGCGCCTACCGTCAAGGCCGGAAACGAACCGCGCGCTATCGCTACGGGTCCGCGCGGGCGCTTTCTTTATGTTACGAACATCCCCAGCGAAGCATCGAAAGCGACGATCCTTGGCTATCGAATCGACCCGCGAAACGGGACGTTGCGCGCGCTCCCAACCTCGCCTTACAACGGTGCGCCGGGCGGAAATGGAATGACGGTTACGCCCGACGGCGCATTTCTCTACACAACGAACTTCGACACGAAGGCCATTTCGGGATTTGCGATCGATTCAACGTCGGGGGCGTTGTGGCCGCTCCCTAGTTCTCCGTTCAAGACCGGCAACACGCCGCAGGGAATCGTTTCGTGCCGGCGCGTGGGCGACAGCTGCAAAACGGCGCCGGCGATCGGCGGAAATATTTAGGGTATTCTCAGGCCCGCCGATTATCATGCAATCCATGACGCCAGAAGAGCTAGAAGCCCTGATGCACAACGTTGAGCGCTGGGCGGAAGGAGAGCGCGAGCGACTCGTCTACGGAGGCACGCGCCCGGTGTCGATCTGCTCGACGGTTGAAGCGGCCACGCGCGAGGCTGCGATCGCGCGGGGGAATGCGATTGCGCACTGCGCCGAGCTCTCCGAGATCGAGTCGGTCTCGGCTCACGCAAGCCAATGCTTGAACGCCTTGAGACGGTTTATTGGAAAAGACGACCGAGAGTTTGTAGCGTAAACGTGCCGGCAATGGGCCGCCTAGATGAGTCGCGGCTTGCGCCGTGGAAATCGTACCGCCTTGTCGCCCAAAAAATTGTGGCCCTGCATCGCTGCGACGGCGGCCACGCCGTTGTTGGCGGGCGCATCAGTTACCATTCAAACGACGATCCCCGATAGCGTCGCTCCGATAACGATCGACCAATGCGCGGTCACGCTGCAGAAGGCGGCGGGTGGGTCTACGTTCTCAGATTACCTCGACTTCACGAATATCAGCCAGCGCACGGTGACCGAGATTCGTTTTTCATTCAGAATCGTCGACGCGATCGGGCAAACGGAAGATAGCGTAACCGACGATCGCGTGGGACAGTTCGCTCCGGGTATTGCGATTAGTCATTCCACCCCCGCTCCTACGGCGCCGAGCGCGGCGCCGAGGGTGATCGGCGCGGTACCGGCTTCGTCCAAGATCGTTTGCGGCGTGCAGGTGGTTCGCTTTGACGACGGCAGCATCTGGAATGACGGCGACGGACCGGTAGGGTCGGGGACGCTCGTGACGCCTCCGCCACAGCCCGCGGCGACGCCGCCATGGCAGTGGCCTTTCGATCCGCCGACGCCGCCGGCGGGTCCGAAGTCACCCTAAGGATAACGCCCACGCCAATGGACGACGCTCGAAGACTTGCTGCCGCGCTCAACGCCCTCGTAAAGTCGCCGCAGTTCTCAAATACGAAGGCGCGGGGAGCCGCACGCCAAGAGCCGGCGGTCAACTGGCCGGCTACCAAGAAGCTTAACGAAGACTTCAACTCCGAGGTCGACGGGTGCGAGTCGTTCGTCATGAACGATGGGAGCATCTGCTCCTGGGTGCCGGGACAGTTTCGCTACGCGGCGATTGCGAAGGACCGCCGGCCCTAGGTTGTCGGTCCGGCGTCGATGTGGCGAGGCAGCAATGCGGCCGCCTCTTGGACTGCCGCGTGCTCGACGGACAAAACTTCCGGATCTCGCTTGAGTCGCAGTTGTTTGCGGTTCCATAGAGCCAGGCTTTGCCATTGCGAATCGTAGCGCGACCACCACGCGATGCCGATCCACTTCTTGCTTGCGTGAATTCGAGCGGCCCAGGCTTGCGTGAGGCTGCGCTGGCGCGCGACGACGCCGGAGGGTCGTAGATCGTAGGCCAAAAGCCTCCCGGCGTTATCGAGATCGCAGATGGCAGCTCGACCCTGCAGGTAGTAGGTTGCGAGCGCGTACGGTCGGTCCGGTTGGGCAAATATTGCTTGCGTCCACGCGTCGAAACGCCCGAAGGCTTCGCTCACTGCGCCGACGGCGCTGCTGCTAAGGTACAGCTCCCGGTAAAGCGCGGGATTCGCGATGCGGCCCGCAGCGCCGAGCGGTGCGTAGAGCGCGCCCCCTGGTTGTGCTGGAAGGGCAGCCACATCATACGGAAAGACGCGGTAGAGCGTCATGCATACGCGCCGGCCGCGATTGCATCGAGCGCCTCGATCAGCGGTCCGGCTCCGCGAACGGCAAGAACGTCGATCGGACGCGCTTCGTAGAGAAACGGTTCGTGCCCGACCAGCCACTGCGTTGCAACCGACGGCGCGAAGATTTGAAGCGCGCGCGCTAGTACGGCGTGCAAACCGAGGATGCGGTGCGCCATCGCAGCGCTGATCTTTGCGCCGCGTTTCCAGCGCGTAACCATCGCCGCGTCGACGTCGAGAAGC
>JABCZE010000137.1 GCA_013289785.1 Vulcanimicrobiota bacterium
CGTCCTCGAGGAAGAAGTCGTGGAGCAACGTGTGAAAGAGGCGTGCGGTCTCAATGGCTCGCGTGCGACGCCCGGTCATCGGGAGGACGAGCGTTTGCCCGGCGATCCGGTCGGGGAGTAGATACCAGAGGGCGGCGATCGCGCAGAGGATCGCGAGTGACCGTGCAACGAGTAACCGCACTATGGAGTTGTGTGCTTCGCGCCAAGGAGGTTCGTTCTTGCCGCGAGCCGCAAACAGGCTTCGACGATGACCGATGACGCATTGTTGCGCGATTTCGAAATGCGCAAGCCGCGCGCGCTCGCGCGGGCGATCTCGTACGCGGAATCGGGCCGCGGTCGCGATATCGTGCGCGCGCTCTATTCACAGACGGGCCGCGCGCTTACGATCGGACTCACGGGACCTCCAGGCGTCGGGAAGTCGACGCTGGCCTCGGCGCTGGTCCGCAAGGCGCGCGGACTCGGTAAAAGCGTCGGCGTGATCTCCGTCGATCCGAGCTCGCCGTTCTCGCACGGGGCGCTGCTCGGCGACCGCATCCGTCTCGCCGAGCACTTCACCGACGAAGCGGTCTTCATTCGCTCGATGGCGAGCCGGGGCCACCTTGGCGGGCTGGCCGGCGCGACCGCCGACGCCGTCTCGCTGATGGACGCCTTTGGCTTCGACGTGATCTTAATCGAGACGGTGGGCGTCGGTCAGAGCGAGATCGCGATTGCCGAGCTCGCGCAAACGACGCTGGTCGCCTTGCAGCCCGGCAGCGGCGACTCCATTCAGGTGCTCAAGGCGGGAATCATGGAAATCGCCGACGTGTTCGTGGTCAACAAAGCCGATCACCCGATGGCCAATCAACTCCGCCGCGAGATTCGCTCGGCGATGGAGATGCTGGAGTGGAAAGGCTGGATCCCCGAGCTGGTCGCCACGCAAGCGCTCGCCGGCGACGGGATCGAAGAACTTTGGGCGGCGATCCAGCGCCACATGGCTTATCTCAACGAGACCGGCGAGATCGAGGGGCGCCGCCGCAACGCGTTCGTGCACCAAGTGCGGCAACTGGCGATGGGTCGCATCGAGCGGCGCCTCGACGTTTTGCTCGAGGGCGAGAACTCCACCGGCCTCGATCCGTACGCGGCGGCCGATCGGGTCATCTCTACGCTCGGAGTCCAGCTTCCGTAGGTTGGTTGGGGAGAATCGGGCGTTTACGTCGAAAAGCTCGGCCGCCATGGCTAAGATGATCGACCGACCCAGTGGGCTGGGCGCGCAACCTACTCCGGCCTTCGAGGAGCAGCATCGTCGCTGGGAAGCCGCATCGGCTAAGGGACGGTCGCGAAAGGATCCGGGCTCGGGGGCCGTCGACCGCACGATCTCCGACGTTCCGCTAAAAGTCGTCTACGCTCCGGAGGACGTCGCCGGCCTCGACCTTGCCGAAGATCTGGCGTGGCCCGGCGAGTATCCGTACACGCGCGGCATCCATCCCAACGGCTACCGCGACCGCCTCTGGACGATGCGCCAGTTTGCCGGATTCGGTACGGCTGCGCAAACCAACGAGCGGTATCATTTCTTGCTCGAACACGGCCAGCACGGCCTTTCGGTTGCCTTCGACATGCCGACGCTGATGGGTTACGACTCCGACGCGCCGCAGTCGCGCGGCGAAGTGGGGAAGTGCGGCGTCGCAATCGATTCGCTTGCCGACATGGAGGTGCTCTTCGACGGCATCGACATGGGCGACATCACCACCTCGATGACGATCAACGGGCCGGCCTGCATCGCGTTGGCGCAATACATCGCCGCGGCCGAGAAGAAGGGAATCCCGCGCGCGAAGCTGGGCGGAACGCTCCAAGCCGATATTCTCAAGGAGTATATCGCGCAGAAAGAGTGGATCTTTCCCCCGCGCCCGCACATGCGCATCATCGTGGACATGATCCAGTTCTGCACGCGCGAAATGCCGAAGTGGAACACGATCTCGATCTCGGGTTATCACATTCGCGAAGCGGGCTCGACCGCCGCGCAGGAGCTGGCGTTCACGCTGGCCGACGGGTTTGCGTACGTCGAAGCCTGCATGGCCGCCGGAATGGACGTGGACTCGTTTGCCGGGCGCCTTTCGTTCTTCTTCAACTCGCATATCGACTTTTTCGAAGAGATCGCGAAGTTCCGGGCGGCGCGCCGAATCTATGCGCGCCACATGCGCGAGAAGTACGGTGCGAAGGACACGCGTTCGTGGCAGCTTCGCTTCCACACGCAGACCGCCGGCTGCAGCGCGACCGCACAACAGCCGGAGAACAACATCGTTCGCGTCGCGTTCGAAGCGATGGCCGCCGTGCTCGGCGGCACGCAATCGCTGCACACCAACTCGATGGACGAAGTCTTGGCGCTGCCGTCGGAAAAATCCGTCGAGATCGCGCTGCGCACGCAACAGGTCTTGGCCTACGAAACCAACGTGACCAACGTGGTCGACCCACTTGGCGGCTCGTACTACGTCGAAGCGCTGACCGAAGAAATGGAGGCTCAGGCAGAGAGCTATTTCGCTCAAATCGCCGAGTACGGCGGCGTGATCGAAGCGATCGAATCCGGCTTCTTCCAACGAGAGATTGCCGAAGCCAGCTACCGCTACCAGCGTTCGATCGAAACGCGCGACCGCGTGATCGTCGGCGTGAACGCTTTCGTCAAGGAGGACGAACCGGAAAATATCGACTTGTTGAAGATCACGGAGGAGACCGAGCGCGGGCAGGCCGCCTCGGTACGAGACTTACGCACGAAGCGTGACGATGCCGCGGTGCGGCGTACGCTCGAAAGCCTGCGAGCCGCCTGCCGCGATCCGAAGGATAACTTGATGCCGCACTTGATCGACTGCGTCAACACCTACGCTACCGAGGGCGAGATCGTCGAAGCGATGGCGAGCGTGTATGGGCGCTATACGGAAAGAGCGGTGCTATGACGGAGCGAGAGATGTTCGAATCCGACCTTGAAGTCCACCGCGTGCGCCGTACGCTGGCGCAGGTGAAGCGGAAGCTCGAAGAGGCACTTCACTTGAGCCGCCGCCAAGATGAGATGCGAGATGAACGAACGGCCACTACGCGTCGTCATCGCTAAAGCCGGCCTCGACGGTCACGACCGCGGAGCGAAGGTGATCGCGCGCGCGTTGCGCGACGCCGGCATGGAAGTGATTTATACTGGACTCTTCCAGGCGCCCGAACAGATCGTGCAGACGGCCGTGCAGGAAGATGCCGACGGCATCGGCCTTTCGATTCTGTCGGGCGCGCACATGACGCTCTTTCCGCTAGTCGTCGAGCAGCTCAAAGCACAAGATGCGGGCGACATCGTCTTTTTCGGCGGCGGGACGATTCCGCCCGAGGACGCCAGACGGCTCAAAGAGCTTGGAGTCCGCGAGATCTTCACGCCGGGCGCGCCGCTGCAAACGATCGTGGACTTCGTGACGCGCGAGTGCGGTAAGCGAAGAACGCCTGCGGCTTAAAGCATTTTGAATTCGACGCGAGTCCGCACGCGCGTCGCGCCGTCTCCGACCGGCGATCCGCACGTCGGTACGGCGTACGTCGCGCTGTTCAACTACTGCTTTGCGCGCCAGCACGGCGGCGACTTCATTCTGCGCATCGAGGATACGGATCGAGCGCGTAGTACGGCCGAGAGCGAAGGCGTAATCCTCGAAGCCCTGCGCTGGTGCGGCCTTGCGTGGGACGAAGGTCCCGACGTCGGCGGGCCCTTCGGCCCCTATCGGCAGAGCGAACGCTCGAGCATCTACGCTTCCTACGCGGAGCAGCTACTCGCGTCGGGCGATGCCTTCAAATGCTTCTGCACGCCGCAGCGTTTGGAAGAGATGCGCGTCGCGCAACGCGCCGCCGGCCGGCCGTCGCGCTACGACGGGCACTGCCTCACATATTCGGCACAAGAGGTGGCGGCGCGCGAAGCCGCCGGCGAGCCCTACGTCGTGCGCTTGCGAGTTCCCGACGAAGGCGTTTGCGTCGTCAACGATATGCGGCGCGGGCCGATCGAGTTCGAGTACACCAGCGTCGACATGCAGGTTCTGGTTAAATCGGACGGCATGCCGACCTATCATCTCGCCAACGTCGTCGACGATCACTTAATGGAGATCACGCACGTCTTTCGCGGTGAAGAATGGGTCTCCAGCGCACCCAAACATTTGCTGCTTTATTCGTATTTCGGGTGGCTGCCGCCCCAGCTGCTCCATCTTCCGCTGCTGCGCAATCCCGATAAGAGCAAGCTGAGCAAACGCAAGAACCCGACTGGAATTCTCTTCTTTCGCGAGATGGGCTACCTGCCCGAGGCATTGATCAACTTCTTGGCGCTGCTCGCCAACGCGGTGGGGGACGGCGAAGACGAGCTGTTGGATCTTCCGCAGATCGTGCAGCGCTTCAACGTCGCGCACGTGCCGATCGGCGGGCCGGTCTTCGATTTGGCGAAGCTGGATTGGCTCAACGGCCGCTACATTCGCGAGCGCCTCGATCCCGCGAGCTTCCTGCAGCGCGTGCAGGACTGGGCGGTTTCGCCGCAGCGTTTGACGCGCATCGCTACGCTTGCGGCGCCGCGCATCGAGCGCTTGAGCGATCTGGGCCCGCTGCTGGCCTTTCTTTTCTCCGGACGGCTGGCATTGACGGCGCAGTCCTTCGACAGCGCCAAACTCGACGGGCCTTCTATTCGTTGCGCGCTGAGCTTGAGCTTGACCGAGTTCGATAAGCTCGCGACCTGGAACGCCTCGACGATCGAGGGTGTGATCGCGCGGATTGCCGCCGCGCTCGGCAAAAAGCCTCGCGAGGTGGCGCGACCTTTCTACATCGCCATCACCGGCAGCCCCACCTCGATCCCGCTCTACGATTCGATGGAGCTGCTCGGGCGGGATCTCGTGCGCGAGCGGCTGCGAAACGCGCTCGATTTGCTCGGCACCCCCACGAAGCGCGAGCTGCAAGAGTGGGAATCCCTCCTGCAAAGCGCGGAGGCGGCGGTGTGATCCGGGCCATTGTTTTAGCCGCCGGCAAAGGCACTCGCATGAAGAGCGCGCGCACCAAGGTGCTGCACGAGATCTGCGGCCGTCCGATGCTGTGGTACGTCGTGCAGGCGCTGCGCCAGGCCGGAATCGATGAGGTCGTCGTCGTCGTCAACGCGGAGCTGCGCGACGAGATCGAAAGCTTCGAAGTGGAGAGCGTCGTGCAAGAGGAGCAGCTGGGTACCGGGCACGCCGTTGCGGTTGCGCTCGACCGGCTCGAGCCGCGATCGGGGCGGCTGGTCGTGGTCTGCGGCGATATGCCGCTGGTCAGCGGTGAGTTGCTGGCGGGAATAGCCGGCTCGCTCGATGCCGGCGGCGATGCCGCCGCCGTTATGGCGCTGGTTACCGTCAAGATGCCCCTGCCGTCGAACTTCGGGCGCATCGTTCGCAACGAAGGGCGCGTCGAACGGATCGTGGAGGTGCGTGACGCTACCCCCGAGCAGCTCGCGATCGACGAG
>JABCZE010000138.1 GCA_013289785.1 Vulcanimicrobiota bacterium
TTCACCAAACGGTCCTCGCCGCGCAAGCGACGCTCTCCAGGCTGCCGGTCGCACAGTTCTTGCAGCACGGCACGCCCGCCCAGCTCGCGGCCGCGATTGCCGGCCAAGCCGCGGCGCTTTCTTACGCGGACGCTTTTCTCGTGACCGGCGTCCTTGCTCTCGTGGTCACACCTGGCGTGCTGCTTTTGGCGCGCAAACATTCATAGGAGTAACTCACCATGGAATACGAAGTTGTCTGCAACCAAATCCGCGACGATATCACGACGCTGCTGCTCGAGCTGCGGCCGCCGACGACGGGGGCCACGTACGCCGCAGCCTGCGCGACGCGAAATGTCGCCGCCGCACTCCATCACGCCTCGGGAGTTCCGGACGATCCGCGCTGGACTGCCGCGCTCACCAGCTTGCAAGCGTTCCTCGAGTACTGCGAAGATTCTCCGAAGACGCGCGACTCCATCGCGCACCTCGAGCTGCGCGGCTTCATCGCGGAAAACGCGGACCTCGCCGCGCCACACCTCGAGCACGCGCTGGCAAGTTAACGTCTCGCACCTACCAGACCGTCGCTGGCCATTCGGCGCCGCTGGCGGCGAGCATCGCTCGATGCCATGGGATTGCCGCAAACACGGTTCGCTGTTCGTCGTTGAGATGCGGGAGGTGCGCTTCGTACAACGCGACCGCCCCCTCTAGCCATTTGCGGGCGGCGGAACGATCGTTACAGCGGTGATACGCAAACGCCGCGCACCATGCCGAGCGCTGCGGCCAGAGCAGGCCGACGGAGCGCTGCGGCTCGTCGTTCGGAACGTGCTTTACGTACGAGAGCGCGGCCGGGCAATTGCCGGCTTGCGCGTAGAACGCGGCTAAAAGGGCGCCGTGGTGCGCCGCAGCGAGCGAAGGCGACGTGCTTTGTCGGACCGCGAATGCATCGGCGAGATACTCGATCGCGCGATCCAAGCTGCCGGCTACGTATTCCGCCTCCGCTAAGTGCTGTAGCGCGTGCTCGCGAGCAAAAACGCTCTCGCTCTTGGCGGAAACGGTTAGGGCCTCACGACCTTCCGCGAGCGCTCGCTCTACGTGTCCGCTATACGCGAGCGGCAGGACTAGGCTGCTTCGCGCGCCTGCCGTGAAGAAAGGGGCAATGGACGCATAGGCCTCGATCGCGCGCTCGTAGGCGGAGGTGCCCGCCTCAAAGCGGCCGAGCTTGAGGTTGAACTCGGCGATGTTCATTTCGTTGACCGTCATCGCCGGTATCAGTCCGCACTCCCGGCAAATCCGCGCGGCACGCTCCAATATCGGAATTCCGTCGAGAAAGTTAGGGCTCCAGAGCAGCGGCCACGTACTCTGGCCGAGCGCGTCGGCTTCGCAGCGGCGGTCTCCGGCCCGAACGGTAAGCTCGAGCCAGCGTGCGGTCCACATGGTGACGGCGTTGCGATCGAGCGCGTCCTGCGCGTTCGAAACGAGCGCCACGAGCGCACGCTCCGCGATCGCGTAGTCGCCGAGTCGCTCGGCGATCGCGAGAGCCTCCTCGGCGGCCCCCCGCCCCTCCTCAGTCTCTCCGGAAACGCAAAGCGAGCGCGACATTTCGGAGAGTGCCGCGGCCGTGCCACGCTCGTCGCCCAGTTCGCGATATGCTCGAAGCGCGCTTTTGGCAAGCGCGACGGTCTGACCGGCGGCGACTCCGAGCGGATAAAACATGCTCTCGACAAGATCGGCCTCGGCTTGCCAGCGTAGGCTGCCGGCCCGCATAGCGCGCTCGCGCAGCGCGGCCAGCGGCGCGAATGCTTCGGATCGCCCAGAGTAGTCGTTGAAAGCGATGCGTGCTCGCCGAAGCAACACGCTGCAACGCAAGTCCTCATCGTCGAGCTCCTCGGCAATCGCAGCTAGCGCATCGAGATCGGTTCGTTCCTCGGCGACGTTGCTCGCGCGCTCGTCGATGCGTTGGCGCTCGCGCCAGAGCTGCGCGACCGTAAATCGCTCCAGCGCAAGCGAGAGCGCACGGTCGACGTGGCGGCGCGCGTCGTCGGGGGCGCCCAGCTCGAGCGCATGCCGCCCAGCAATGAGATACTCTGCCGCCGCCTCGTCGCGTTGCTCCGCCGCTTCGAGATGCGCAGCGATCTGCGATGCAAATTCGCGCCTGCGCTCGGGGTAGAGCTGTTTGAGCGCGCGCGCCAGTCGCCGGCTCCGTTCGCGCGCGCGTTCCGGCTCCGCAAGCGCGGCGATGGCCTGTTGCACGAGCTGATGGCCGAACGCATAAGGGAGAAGGCCACGGCCTGCGGTCTCCTGGACGATGCGGTGGTCGAGCAGCTCGTCCAGTGCGCGGTCGACGATCGCGTCGCCGTAACCCGTGACGTCCCGCACGACTTCGGCCGAGAAACGCTGCCCGGCGAGCGCCGCCACTTCGGCAACCGTCTGCGCCTGTGCGGAGAGCGCGGCGACGCGCACGGCGACGAGCGACGCGACAGTCGCGGGCACGGAACCTTGCGGCGAAGGCGCTTCGAGCAGTTGTGCGAGAAAGAGCGGATTGCCGCCCGTACGGTAGTGCAGCACGGCGGCAAACTCCCCAAGCGTTCCCTCAAAACTCGCTCCCACTTTTTCGACGATACGCTCCACGACGCCGGCGTCGAGCGGCAGCACCGATAGCGACGCGGAGCTGCCGTCGATCTGCGACTCGCGCTGCAGTTGACGTAACGGATGACCCGCGAGAGTCTCGTCGTCCCGGAATGTTACGAGGAAGAGCATGCGCGCGCCCGATGCGCGCCGCACCAGGAATCGTAGTGCGTCGAATGTGGCTTGGCTCGCCCAATGCAAGTCTTCGAGCACGACGAGCAGCGGGCGCGGCCGCGCCAATCCGACGAAGCTGCGCCCGAGCGCTTCAAAAAGGCGCAGCCGCTGATCGTCGGCGCCGATGGTCGGAAGTCGCGGCAGCGGCCCGGTGCGTTGCGCTAGTTCTGGCAGCACGGGCGCAAGCGCCGCGAACCACGTCGGTCCGATGTCGAGCGCCGTCACGAGCGGCAACTGCCCGCGTAACGCCTCGATCAAACTCTGATAGGGAAAGGCCTCCGGGAATCCGGTTGCGCCATAGAGGGCCCGACCGCCGGATTCTTCGACCGACGCAATGAACTCGCGCACGAGTCGCGATTTGCCGATTCCCGGCTCGCCTCCGATGAAGACGATACCGCCGCGTCGCATCTTCGCGCGATTCCACGCCTCGTCGAGCCGTGCGACCTCGCGCTCGCGCCCAAAAAACGGCAGCAATCGGTTGCGTTCGGCGGCACGGGCTTCCGCCGCGGTTTCGGGCACGCGATCGTCTTCGTCGCCGGCGGCATCTCCCTTCGCGACTCGCTCCGCGAGCGCGACGGTCTCAGGCATTGGATCAACGCCCATCTCGTCGCGCAGCCGCGCGACGAACTGGCGATACTCGCTGATCGCTCCGGCCGCATCGCCGAGTTCGTAACGTAAGGCGACGACGCGCCGCACGACATCCTCGCGCCACGGATCGATCTCGAGGATCTTGCGCGCCATCGCGATCGCACGCGTCAGATCACCGCGCTTGCGCAGGCTCGACACCAGCTGCGTCAGCACCGTCAAATAGATGTTGCGGAAGCGTTCGCGAAAACCATCGAGCCACTCGTCGTACAGCTCCGGCAACAGATCGCCGCGATAGAGGGCGACGGCCTCTTCGAGCCGCGTGGCGTCGTTGGAAGCCTCGGAAAACGCGTCGACGTCAAGCGACAGTGTGACGTCGGGGTTCCACCACAACTCGTCGGCGCTGCTCCCAATGAAGTCGCTGCCCGGCTGGGGCATCACGCGCAAGAGATCGTTGACGGTCGAGCGCAACCGCGTTCGCGCGACGCCTTCTTCTTCGTCGGGCCAGAGCAGAAACGCAAGGTATTCACGTGAGACGGGCGCCGCGCGGTGCATCACGAGATAGGCGAGAACTTGGAGCGACTTGCGCGGCGTCGCCAGCCGAAACGCCCGACCGTCGACGGCGATCTCCGGTTGGCCGAACAGCCGGACCTCGAGCGATCGGCGTTCGGTTGACTGTGCAGTCTTGCTCGTCGGTCGGCCTTTATTGTTCGTCGTGTGTTTCCCTGGTGGCTCGTGGTTCGGATCCTTGGCCAAGGCGCAGCGTGATAAAATCCCACAAATCGCGAAACCGGCCCGAGGCGATGCCCAGGGCGCTCGACACTTCGTAGACGCTTCCCCGCCAGCCAGTCTCCACTGCCGACGGCTCGCGCCAGAAGTGTAGGACAAACCGGTGATCCTTTCGCTCACGGTTACCGTCGGGATGCACGATTTTACCACCTCTTTCGAATGCGAGTGAAAGCGAGGGTCCGCTCCGCGAAGCGGACCCTCGTCGATCTGCGCTTATTCAATCTCGTTCATAACGAAATGGAATGAATTGTCCTGGAGCGAGCCATCGGTGCGGGAATAGATTCGGATCTGAATCTTGACCTCGCCGTTATTGCCGCAGGCCGAGTAGTCGTAGTCGTCGGGGATCGGAGCGTGTCCGTTGACCCCGGCCGGGGTCACCATGACGACCGGGCAGTTCTTGAAGTAGCCCGCGGGAACGTCGAGCGTGTACTCGCCGGTCCCATCGTGACTGACTGAGAAGTTGCTGCCGGCGACGATCGAGCCATCGGAGCCGACGATGCCGGCCTTGACGGCTGCCTTCTTATGATTGGGCTGGACAAAGGCTTGGCCCGGTTGCGTCACCCTTACGGGGGGCGTGATGAGCCTCGCCGAGGCAAGCCCCGGCGTCGCCACAACGAGGGATGCAGTAAGCACAATGAGCGGTTTGCTGAGCACGTTTTTCTCCAATCTGATGTGCCGCGTGGTCGCGGCTGGCTGCTGTATGACGGCAGCCTATCAGCGGATGCGTCCATAGACGTCCGGCTTCTGCGTCCAACTTATACGCGAGGCGCGTATTTCAACGACGTCGCGGTATTGAACAGAACGATGGGCTCTGGAAGCGCAACGCCCTTGGAAGCCAGGAGGCGAAACGCTGCGAGGGTGGCTCCGCCTTCTTCGGTTGCGTCGATGCCTTCGTGGCGATGGAGATCGCGCATCGCTTCGTCGGCCGCAGTGTCGGAGACGGCAATAGCATGTCCGTGGGATTCGCGCAGCGCGCGCAAGCTTAGGCGATCGCCGATTCCGCCCGGAACGCGCAAGCCCCACATCTTCGTCGATCCGCCCTCGATCCGTTCGGCGGACTCGTCGCCGCGATCGAACGCGCGGACGATCGGGGCGCAGCCCTCGGCCTGAACGGCCACCATGACGGGGCGCTTCGCATCGATCCAGCCGAGCTGCTCGAGTTCGTCGAAGGCCTTCCACATCGCGACGAGGCCGGTGCCGCCGCCGGTCGGATAGACGATCGTCCCGGGAACGCCGCCGAGTTGCTCGACCAACTCGTACCCCATCGTCTTCTTCCCC
>JABCZE010000139.1 GCA_013289785.1 Vulcanimicrobiota bacterium
GTTCTCAGCTTCGTATTGAGCACGGTCTTTGGGCCGTGGAGCGTTTTGCCGCTATTGCCATTCGTGCTGCGTTTTCCCAACGGGGACGTGCTCGGGTGGCGCCGCCGAATCGATCCTTTCGTGTGGGCGTTTCTCGCCCTGTCGTACGCGGTCTACGTCGTCGAGTGGCGGTCGTTTTTCGTTACGGAATCGCTTCCGAGTTGGGACGTCGTTCCGAGCGCCATTATTCCTCTCGGTGCCTTTCTGCTCGCCGGATTGATCGTCGCAAAGAACGTCGCGATGGCGACGCCGAGCGACCGGCAGCGCTGGAGCTTTCTGGCGATCGGGACGCTCGCATCCTTCGTAGCCTATGCGGTCTACTTCGTCCCCGGCGTTCCGTTTGCCGTCGGCCAGGTCGTCGGTTTTGCCGTCGTCCTCATGCCGATTTGCATTGCGTATGCCGTCTTTAGGCTGCGGGTGCTCGACGTAAACTTCGTGCTCAACCGGGCGCTCGTGTACGGCGTCTTGTCGATCGGCGTCGTAACGCTGGTCTCGATTTTGGATTGGGTGTTTTCGCGCGTGGTCGCGATCGGGCGCCTAGCGATCGGTTTCGAGCTGCTAACGGCGATCGGAATCGGCTTTCTGCTGGATCGCATCAACCGCGGCGTCGAGAGTTTTGTCGAATCCGTCTTCTTTCGGCGACGGCGGCTGGCCGAGCGATACCTCCGGCGCGCCGCATCGGCACTCCCGTATGCAACCGACGAAGCTGCGATCGCAGACGGCTTGGTGCAAGTGCCGGTCGACGCGATCGATCTCGCAGCCGCCGCACTTTACCGGCGGTCCGCCGGAGGGACCCGTTTCGAAGGGGTTGCAACCGCAAACCAAACGATGGTGGCGCCGCCTGGATTCGACGAGAACCATCTGCTCGTGCGCATGCTGCTCGCCGACGAAAAGGTCGTCTGGCTCGACGATCTGCGCACGCAACTCGATACCGAAAATGCGGCGATCTACACCCTGGCGATGCCCGTGACGGTACGCCACGAGCTGGTTTCCTTTACGCTATACGGCGCGCACGCGAACGGCGCGGAACTCGATCCCGACGAAGTGGCTTTACTGGAGGAACTCGCGGTGGAAGCGGCGCGAGCCTACGATCACGTCGAGGCCGTGCGCGTGCGCGAACGGTACGCGCAGTTTGCGGCGCCGCGGGCAGCGACGGAGCGCGGCTAAACTACGACGAGATTGTTTGCGATCGCGCGAGCAGCCGTCCGAGCTGTAAGCGCGATCGCAGATTCAATTTCTTAAGCGCCGACGAAACGTGCTTCTCCGCTGTGCGCGAGCTGATGTGCAGCAGTTGCGCGATCTCGTCATTCGAATGGCCGGAGGCCACGAGCCGCGCCACTTCCCGCTCGCGCGCGGAGAGAACGCTAGAGATATCGTCGGGCCTCGCCACTTCGAGGCGACGCAAATCGCGAACGGCGCCAAGCCCGCGATACGTCTCCACGGCGCGCTTCGATTCACCGGCTACCTCGTACGCCCGCGCGGCGAGCCAAGGCCAGCCGATGGCCTCGAACAGGCCGGCCGCCGTACGTGCGTTGCCTTGAGGATCGGCGTCGACGAGACCGCGTTGCGCCGCGAAGGCATCGAAGAGCGCCAGCGCGGCCTTGTTCACGCGGTCCTGCGGACGCTGTGCCGCCGCTGCGAGCCGGTTTCGCATCGATGCAACGGCATCGCTTCGGCCAAACTGCGCCGCGGCCAGGTAAGCAAAAAGAAAGCGGTGCGCGCCCGGAAGCACGTCGGCGATGCGCCCGATCCACGCCGCGGCCTCGTCGATATCACCGGCGATACCGAGCGCCCACGCGTAGGGGCCACCCAGCAGGCCGATCGCGAGCCGCATCCCGTGCTCGAGGCCGTAGCGAAGAAACGACTCGGAGTCGTCGCGGCGCAGGCGCGCGTCGTCACCCGAACAAATCCCCAGCACGAAATTCGCGCTCTTCACGTGCACGAGAATGGCGTAGCTTTGGTAAGCACCCGCGGTATCGCGCAGCAAACTCGCCGCCGTCATAAAATCGCCTCGAAGCGTATGTTCGAATGCCGAAGCCGCCGAGACCAGTGCGCTGGAAGAATGCCGCTCCGGCTGCGGCGGCATCGCAGCATGCAAGTGTTCCCGTGCTAATTCGACTTCACCTAAACCAACGGCGTCGAGCGCGATTTGGCAGTGAGCGTGGCGTAGCCGCGAGTAGCCAACGTCTTCCAGCAGACGCGCGGCTTCAACTGTGCGACCGGCGTAAAGGCGCCATCGATCGATGTCACCATGCATTGCCGCGATCTTCAAACGAGCGAGGTACGTCTGCGTTGCGGTCATCGAGTCGGCGATCGGCTCGCGAATCTCGCTCAAAAATGAGAGTGCGGCTTCGTCGTCCAAGGCGGCGACGCAGTTATAGGCAATTCTCGCGCGGAATAAATCGAGACGCTCCGGCGGGAGCTTGAGGCGAACTGCTTCGATCGCTTGATGATAGACGGCGGTGGCTGCTCCAGCGTCGCCCGAGTTGTACAGCTGCGCGCCAAGCGCCGACGCGTTCTTTGCAAAGCCTTCGAAATCGCCCGTTCGCCAGTATAGCTCGCCGGCGTGGCGAAGCCGCTCGATTCCGGCGTTCAGTTGATTGAGCGACCCAAGCGAAACGCCGATCTTATGTACCAACGCGGGTTTACCGCCCCCACGATCGGCGAGCGCGCGTTCGTAGTAGAAGACAGCATCGGCAAAAGCACCCATGGCGTGCGCGTGGTCGCCGGCCATCTCGTCGTACATTGCACCGCGCCGCAGGTCGCCCGCCCGCCGCCAATGGTGCGCGAGCTCCACGCTGGCCGCCGTCCGATCGGTTCGCCGTTCGAGTTCTTCTGCGATCGTTCGGTGAAGCGGACGCACGCGTTCCGCGAGCAACTCGCCATATAAAACTTCCTGCGTCAAGGCATGGCGAAATGCGAGGTCTTTCGAATTGCCCGACTCGTCCTCGACCAACTGAAGCGTCCGGGCGTGTTCCAAGGCACTCAATACCAGTTCACGTTGTCCCTCGCACAGTGCTACGACGCGGTCGACGGAAAAGCGTTCGCCCAGCACGGCAGCAAACGACAGTACCGTGCGCTCCTCTTGGGAAAGCAGCGCCGCTCGTGCGAGAATGGCGCCTCGGATCGAAAGCGGCAACTCACGAGCTCGGGCTTTGGGATCGCGCGTAAGTTCGCTCTTGAGCAGCTCTTCAGCGAAAAAAGGATTCCCTTGACTGCGCCGCACGATGCCGGCGATCGTTGCATTGTTCAGTGCTTCCCCATGGGGAACCGCTTGATCGATCAGCGCGCGAATGGACGATTCGTCTAAAGGCCCAAGGTTGAGATCCGTTACCGACCTCTTTGCCAGGAGGCTCGCAAACTGAACGAGGCGCGGCGACGTCGGCCGAAGTTCGTCAGAGCGGTACGTCGCAACGAGCAGCAGCCGCCGGCGGTCGATGCGATCCGCCAAGTAGCTCAGGAATCCCAGCGTCGAACGATCGGCCCAATGAATGTCTTCGATGAGCAGAATAACCGTACCCCGGCGCGCGTAACGTTCGAAGGCGCCGTCGATTGCTTCGAAAAGCGCACCGACGGGCGGGGAACTTTCCGTTGCTTCCGCGTTGCGCTCGAACGTCAACCGCTCGACCAGCGCGTGAGCGGCAGAGTCGCGCGGGGTCGAGTTGCGGCGGTCGAGCTGCTGGAGCAAATCGCGGAGCGGGCCCAGCGGCGTTTGAACGAATTCGACGCAACGCGCAATTGCGAAGGTGGGTCGCCCGCTCCTGATCGTCGATTCGAAGTTGCGAAGCAAACAGGATTTTCCCACGCCGGCTTCGCCGCTCAACAGCACGATCTGGCCGCGGCCCTCGCCGGCCTCGCGCCGGCTCGCCACTAGTAGATCGCTTTCGTGGCGGCGGCCAATCAGCGCACTTCGAACCTCGGATCGGTCCGGCTTAAGTTTCAACGTCTTCCTCTTACTCCGGGAAACGTTCGGCACCCCGCCGGTATCCGCACAAGAACTCGTTGTGCCGTCGGCCAATCCAGTAATCCGAGCGCTGCGACGTGAGACGGGAGGTGAAATCGTGCCGAAGGATGGCGGCATCATCGGAATATCGGACCACGGTGGTTGGGCGGTGCTGGTGACCGTGTCGCGCGCTGGGGCGCTCCTCGACCGCCGGCGCGTCGAACTCGTGGACGACAGCCTGCCGGCTCTTCCCCATCACCACGAGGGGCAGGGGCTCCCGGTGGATGAGGCGGTGGCTTTGGTCGAGCGCGTGCGCGCTTCGGCGGAGAGGCACGCGATGCTTGCGCTTGACGCCGTCACGCTGGCCGTGCCGCGCATTGCCGGCGTTGCCCTTCGCAGCCTCCCACAGCTTCCGCCCACAATTCCCGAGCGGCTCAAGGACTACCGTGCGCGGAACGTTGCCGACTGGGTGATGTACCGCCAGGCCCTGGCGTCTGCGGCCGAGGCGCGCGGTTATCCAGTCCACTGGTACGACGCAAAGAAAGTATTGGACGAGGCAAGCGAGGTTTTGCGCGGCCGGAATTTCGACGCTTACTTTCTTAACGTGCGCAGGGCCGGGCCGCCATGGAACAAAGATCACAAGCTTGCAATGGCGGCAGCCATCGTCACAGGGAGCATAACGAGTTGGAAATGAAACGCGAGCCGCGAGGCAAGTTTCTTACACGCTGCGCGCAGTTTTTGGCGAGCTTAGGTCTCTTGCGAGTTCGTCCCGAAAACGCAGTAGCGCAAAGCCTTGCGGGCGGTTCAGACCGCAGCGGCAAGCCGCCGTACAACATCGTCTTCATCATCGTCGACCAGCGGGTCGAAAAGCTGCTCGCGGGTTCCGACTATTCGCTGCCGGCTATGAAAGCGCTCGCGAGCCATGGCGTTACGTTCTCACAGCACTTTATCTCGGCGGCCCAGTGCTCGCCGTCGAGGGCGTCTTTCCTCACCGGTCAGCCGCCGCAAGTCACGGGCGTTATCGACCAGATGCAGTTCTCGTTCGTGAAGAGCCTGAATCCGGCGATGCCCAATATGGGGTCCGTCCTGAAAACGATGGGATATAAGACCGCTTACTTCGGAAAGTTCGAAATGGACAAGAGCATTCTCGACCCGAAGCCCAGCGTCAACTATGGCACCGCTGCCCAGGCTTACGGCTTCGATGTATTCAGCGCCGGCGGAGACATTGGCAGCACGCCGGATAGTGGCTACGACAACGACCCTTTTATCGCAGGCGAAAGCGTTCGGTATCTGCTCGAAAACGCTCCGGAGGCCCGAAAGACGGGCCAGCCGTTCTTCATGGTCGCGAGCTTCGTCAATCCGCACGACATCATGTACGGTGACGGCAACGTTCCCGGCCAACCCGAGGTGCAGAAGCCGGTGTTGCCGTCTGCG
>JABCZE010000140.1 GCA_013289785.1 Vulcanimicrobiota bacterium
AAAGATGCCGCCGGCTTTCGCCTGCACGATCGAGTAGACGACGCGCGGGTCCGACGCCGAAACGCCGACGCCGATGCGCCCCAGAACGCCGCGCGGATAGCCGGGATTAAGCGAAAGATTCGTCCAGTGCGCGCCGCCGTCGGTCGTCTTGTACAAGCCGCTGCCCGGGCCGCCGCTGGTGAGTTTCCAAGGCTGACGCTGCGCCTGCCACATCGCCGCGTAGAGCGTTTCGGGATGCTTGGGATCCATCGAAAGCGCGATCGCGCCCGTGGCGTCGTTGACGAAGAGCACCTTGGTCCACGACTTGCCGCCGTCGGTCGTCTTAAACACTCCGCGGTTACCGTCGGGCACGAACGCGTGCCCCATCGAAGCGACGTACGCGACGCCGGCATTGCGCGGATCGATCGCAATCGCGCTGGTCGTATGCGTGTCGCGCAAGCCCGCGTAGGCCCACGACTTCCCCGCGTCGGTCGATCTGAAGACGCCGTCGCCAACGATCATGTCGCCGCGAATATCGCTCTCGCCGGTGCCGGCCCAAATCACGTTGGAGTTCGAAGGCGCCACGGCGATCGCGCCGATGCTGGTGCTATCGCCCGGCAGCGTGCCGTCGGAGATGTTCGCCCATTTGATGCCGTAGTCGGTGCTCTTCCAAATGCCCCCGTCGACCGCGCCCATATAGAAGAGATTCTGGCCCGGCACGCCGGCAACCGCGACGACCCGGCCGCCGATGAACGGCCCGACGCTGCGCCACTGAAGTTTTGCCGTAATCGACTGTCCGGCCGCCTGGTCGCCAGCGGCAATACCCGCGGCCGCAAGCACGAAGACCGCTGCAATGGCTATCGTTCGTATGCGCATGCTGGTTTCTTTTTGCGTGCAAATTTGGCCACCCTCCCCGTTTGAGGCTGTTTCCTTCGCGGCTGCATCGAATACAGGACCACATGGCCAAAGCCAAGTCCGAACCGAAACGTAAAGCGGCTCGCGGAATCACGCTTGCCGATCTTCTGGAGCGTGCGAAGAGCCTTGAGGTCGCCGCCGCGGAGTTTGCCGAGGCTCCCGACGACGACGAACAGACCAAACGTTATTGGCTCCGCTACGAGCAGCAAGCCAAGGCGTTATTGGACGATCTCACTCCCCTGCTCGATGTTCTGTCTCGCGCCGGGATATTTGCGGCTTCATATATCCCCGACGTTTATGAAAAGCTGGACGGCGATGCGAGCGAGGCAGAGAGCGACGACGATTGGCGGACGTACTTAGCGTTCGAAGCCGACTTCGGGCAAAGGCTCGACGCAACGGCCTACGAGCTCGTAGGTTCGCGCATCGGGGATGTCTCCGAGCCCCCGCCACCGCTGGTTCGCGCGGGTCAAGACGAGGATTTCGGCCCGTTTCATCCGGCCGTCTTCCTTCGGGTTCCCGTGGTGGGGCACGTCGTGCTGGAGGAGGCATGGCAGCATGAAGGTGACGACATCCGCGTCATCCATACGCGGCCGATCCTGGCAGATCGGTCAAACGTGGAGTTCGTAAGCCAAGACTTCAACATCATCGGCTTCCAACCGACCAGCGTTCCAATGGTGGCCGTTTACGGAACGTTGGAAGCCGGCATCGACCTTCGCGAATACCCCTGGGATATCGAGACGCTACTGGCGGAGGACGTCATCGAGCTGCTCGGCTACGACTACCCGGATTCGCAAATTGACTGGCTCGCGCGCATATTCCAAGCGCGTGGAGCGCACGAATCGGAAGCCGAACAAGACATGGGAGTATACTTGCGCGGGGAGTACCGCAAGCTGCCGAAGTTGGAGCTTCCGCCATCCGACGATGGCGAAAAAGATTCAAAATCTCCGTAAATTCCTATGACATTGGACGCGGCCGCTTCCCCACGTAGGTCAAGAACGATCGGGATCGTCTATCTGATTTACTTTCTCACGGCGATCCTCGGCGAGACTTTGCACAGCCGCGGATTTCTCGTCGTTGGGAACGCCGTGAGCCTCATCGGGTACGGTTGCTATGTCGCATTGACGCTGCTCTTTTATAGTTTGTTCAAGCCGGTAAACGCGAGCCTCTCCCTAATCGCCGCGTGTTTCAGCCTCGTCGGATGCATCATCGGCGCTCTAGGCATGTTTCATCTCTTGCCGACTGGGGTTAGCCCGCTCTTATTCTTCGCTTGCTATTGCCTGCTAATCGGCTACCTCATTATGAGATCGATTTTCTTGCCGCGCGTTCTGGGCGCCATGATGTTGCTGGCGGGTTTAGGGTGGCTTATCTTTTCCCTACCTGCGGCGAGTCACTTCGCGGCCTACCTCGAAGCTCTGGGAATCCTTGCCGAGGGGTCGCTGATGCTGTGGCTTCTGGTCATCGGCATCGACGTTCGACGCTGGAAGCAGCAGGCAAAGTTTGCTTAGCTAAACTGCCACGATGTCGATGAGTTCGCGCAAGGCCTCGACGTCATTGGGATTTCTCGTGTACAGCGGGAGGCCCGCATCCAAAGCGATCGATGCAATGAGTAAATCGAGGGCGCGTGGTCCGCGAGGCTTTCGGCCGACAGCCGCGACTTCAGCATAAATGCGACCGTATGCCCGTGCTGCACCGTCGCCGAAGGGCAGTGGAGTAAAGGCAGCTTCGGCGCGTTGAAGCCGATCCTGACGGCGAGCCCGTTCGGTCGGGTTGGTAGTTGCCTGAGGACCCGCAGCCAGTTCTGCCATCGTGATCGTCGAGATCAGCGGTTCTTCGGGGAGCACAACTGGATCGATTCGGTCCAGATCGATCACAACCGATGTGTCGAGAAGCGCGCGCCGATGTTTAGGCACGCGGTCGCGGATCAGGATCGGCGATCGTATCGAGATCCTTGCGCAAGCGTCGGTAGTCGACGCGCGGGGCACCGCGAAAGATCTCGACGACCGTCGCAAGGCGCGCGTTCCCACGCCGGCGGAGCGGAATCAACTCGCCGACCGGCGTCCCACCGCGAGTAACGATGAAACTTTCTCCGGCCTCGAGCGCCCGCATGATCTGACCGCTTTCGTTACGCAGTTCGCGCTGAGTAATCTCCCTCATGTTCGCAGTGTAGCACAACGTGCTACAGGTCACAAGTCCGATGAAGGAACGTGCGGTCGCTCAGGAAAGCACGGTTGATGAAACGACCGCTCCTCCTTCTCGCCATTGTTGCTGCTATGCAGTTGGCCGCTTGCAACGGCGGCAGCTCTTTCGCCCCCTCGGCGCCGGCGAGCGCACCGCTGACCGCTCGAGCGCACTCGTCGAGCAGCACCTATAAGCTTCTCTACAGCTTTGCCGGGACGCCCGACGGCGCGAGCCCGCTTGCGGGCTTGATCGCGGTGCACGGCAAACTGTACGGCACGACGTTGAACGGCTCGAAAAACTACTGCTCGGCAAGCTGCGGCAGCAACGACTGTTACCTCGGCTGCGGAACCGTCTTTTCAGTCGATTCATCCGGAACCGAGCACGTCGTCTACAATTTCAACGGCAACTTCGGCTCCGCGCAGGACGGCTCGTGGCCGTTTGCCGGCCTGACCGAACTGAAGGGAACGTTGTACGGGACGACGAGCGGCGGCGGTCTCGGCGACGGCATCGTGTATAGCGTAACCACCTCCGGAAAAGAGAGCGTGCTCCACCGCTTCACCGGCGGCAGCGATGCGCAGGGCCCCGAAGCGACGCTCGTCGCAGTCAAGGGAACGCTGTACGGCACGTCGGTTTACGGCGGCGGTTCGGGATGCGGGGGAGCCGGATGCGGTACGGTCTTTTCGATCAGCCCGGCCGGCAAAGAGAGCGTGCTCTACAGCTTCGCCGGCGGCAGCGACGGCGCGCGGATGTACTCCGGCGTAACCTACTTTCACGGCAAGTTGTACGGCGCGACGCTCGAAGGCGGAGCCGGCTGCGGCAGCACCGGATGCGGAACGATCTTCGAGCTGAGCTTGTCGGGTAAACATCGCGTGCTCTACAGCTTTGGCGGCACGTCGGACGGCGCGTTCCCCAATGGGCTCACGGCCGTCGGCAAGACCTTATACGGCACGACCGAGGGCGGCGGCGCCCGAAGCTCGGGAACGTTCTTTAGCATCTCGAAGTCCGGCAAGCTGCAAACGCTCTACTCGTTCCAAGACATTCCCGACGGCAACCTGCCGGGCGCAAATTTGCTCTATCTCAACGGCAACTTCTACAGCACGACCGTAGGTGGCGGTACCACCGGGGTCGGCACCGTCTACGAGATCAGCAAAACGGGCAGCGAAAGCGTGCTCTACAGCTTCGCGGGCGGCAACGACGGCAACGCGCCGCAAGCGCCGGTTATCGGATTCAAAGGCGCGCTCTACGGCACCACGTATGAAGGTGGAGGTACCGGCTGCAGCAGCAACGGCTGCGGCACAATTTTCAGCGTAACTCCCTAGTCTGCTTTTCGCTTGGAGGTGACACATGAGTTCACGGTTGAGTTTACTGGCGGTGGCGGCATTTGCCGCGGTAACCGCATTGGTGTCGGCAGGTTGCGGTCAAACGACGGGGTTGAGCGGCCCCAGTGGCGTCGCAAACGCGAGTGGTTCCCGCGTCACCCTGACCCCGCACCATGTCACCCTGAGCGGAGTCGAAGGGCCACACCCTGTCACCCTGAGCGGAGTCGAAGGGTGGATGAAACCCGCTGCAAAGAGGGCGGATTTGCTCTACCTCGATTCGCAGGCGGGTGATGTCTACGTGTATTCGTATCCGAAGGGCGTTTTGATGGGGACGCTCACCGGGCTGCCTGACCCGCAGGGCGAGTGCGTCGACAAGAAGGGCGACGTGTTCTTCACGACCTTCGCGTCGGACGAAATTCTGGAATACGCGCACGGCGGGACGTCGCCGATCAACACGTTGAGCAACCCGGGCGAATATATGGAAGGGTGTTCGGTGGATCCGAAGACCGGTGACCTCGCAGTGGTCGATTTCGAGCCGTCGAACGGAGGCGGCGGCGGCGGTGTGGCGATCTACGCCAACGCGTCGGGGAGCCCGACCGTGCTAACCGATACCAATCTCTACCTCGGTTACCAGATCGGCTACGACAACAAGAGCAACATTTTCATCGACGGCGTCGACAGCAGCCGCGCCTTCGAGTTCGTGGAGTTGCCGAAAGGCAGCAGCAGCTTCACCGAGATTTCGCTGGGCGTAACGATCGCCACGCCGGGCGGGGTGCAGTGGGACGGCAAATACGTCACGGTCGGCGACGCCAAGAGCGGCAACATCTATCGGACCAACGGCGCAGGCGGTAAGGTCGAAGGCACGATCTCGCTCAGCGATTCCGACGGCATCTTCCAGTACGCCATCGCCGGCAGGCGAGTCGTCGGACCAAACGCCTATTCGAACACGACCGGGATTTGGAAGTATCCCAAGGGC
>JABCZE010000141.1 GCA_013289785.1 Vulcanimicrobiota bacterium
CGGCGTAGAACGCGACAAATACCGTCGCTGCTACCCCGACGAATATCGCGCCCGGTACGAGTGCGCTTACCATGTCGATAGCTGCTTGAGCTCGCTGAGCCCACGCGGGTCGTAGGGAATTCCATACTCCTCAAACCGCTTGAGGCACATCGGCTGAACCCCGGTGTAAACGAAGTCGCCGATAACACGGTTCTCGGCATCAATGCCTTGTTGCGCAAAGCGCATGATCTCTTGCATCGTCACGACGTCGCTCTCCATGCCGACGACCTCGCTGACGCCGATTACCTTGCGAGTGCCGTCGCGCAGGCGCGAGGTGTGGACCACAAGGTCGAGGGCACTGGAAATCTGCTCGCGGATCGCTCGGACGGGCAGGTCGTAACCGGCCATCATCACCAGCGTCTCGATTCGAGAAATTGCGTCGCGCTGGCTGTTGGCGTGGATCGTCGTCAGCGATCCGTCGTGACCGGTGTTCATCGCCTGCAGCATGTCGAGAGCTTCGGCGCCGCGGCACTCACCGATGACGACGCGATCCGGCCGCATGCGCAGCGCGTTGCGGAAAAGGTCGCGGATTCGGATTTCGCCCGTTCCTTCGATGTTGGGCGGCCGGGATTCGAGCCGCACGACGTGCGACTGGTTGAGACGCAGTTCGGCTGCGTCTTCGATGGTAACGATGCGCTCCTGGTCGGGCAGAAAGGAGGAGAGCACGTTGAGAAACGTCGTCTTTCCCGAGCCGGTGCCGCCGCTCACCAGGCAGTTGAGTCGAGCTTGGACGGCGGCGCGCAGGAAATCGAGCATCGCGGGCGGCACGGCGCCGATGTTGATCAGGTCCTCGGCGGCCATGCGTTTTGTGCCGAACCGGCGGATCGTCATCGACGTTCCGTCGATCGCAATCGGTTCGATGATTGCGTTGACGCGCGAGCCGTCGGGCAGCCGGGCATCGACCATCGGCGAGGATTCGTCGATTCGCCGGCCGAGCGGCGTAATGATGCGCTCGATGATCAGGCGCAGTTGGCGGTCGCTGGTGAAGCGCTTCGTCGTTCGCTCGATCTTGCCGTGGCGCTCGACGTAGATCATGCTTGGGCCGTTGATCATAATTTCGGTGATCTCGGGATCCCGCATCAGATCTTCGAGCGGCCCAAGCCCGAGCGCTTCGTCGACGATCTCTTGCCGGAGCTCCGCGAGTTCTTCGGCGGATCCTTCGAATTTGCGGTCGCCGACCATTGAAGCGGCGATGCTCTCAATTTTCGAGCGCAGCTCGGCGAGCTTTGCGGCATCGCCGTGCGCCGAGCTTGCCGTTACGAGATCGAGCTGCCGCAGTAACGCGGCATGCACTTCCTGCTTGAACGCGTCCCGCTTGAGATCCGCGGCACTCGAGAGCGGGGTCGCCTGCCCGTTCGTGCTTGCGGTGTTCGCACGTCGCCCGGCCGATGGCTGCAGGTCCGGGAGCGCCTGCTCGCCCGGAAGCGACTCGATGTAGCGCTGCAACGTGGCGATACTCTTGCTATAGGTCCGATTCGTCGAGATTGGAATTTCGGCGATGAGTTTGCTGTCGAGCGCGCGCTCGATCTCGCTGCGTTGCACTAAAACGGGCTCGCTGCGAGTATTGGTTATCAAGTCGATGCGGCTGGCGGGAACGCCGAATCGCTTGAGGTCGGCGAGCATGGACTGCGCGCCCGCGACGCCCAAAAGCGTCGGCTCCAAGACGATGAAGAAGCGCCGGGCTCGCGAGACGAAAGGCCGAACGGCAACGGCAAAGGGCTGAGGCACGTCGATCAGGATCTCATCGAAGCCCCCCAGGTCGCCGACGCAGCTCTCGACGGTCGCTTCGTCGAGCGTGAATGCGGCGTCGTAACGGTCGGCGAGCTCGAAGATGGTAATCCCGTCAGTCCGCACCGACGCAACCGAGGCTCCGTCGCGCTCGGCATCGAGGCTGCGAACCGCTTCGCAGAGTACGGCAACACTTCGGCTGCCGGACAGGTCGGCATCGACCAGCGCGACGCTATGCTTCTCGCGCATCGCCCGAGCCAGCTCGTAGCAAAGGGTCGTCGTGCCGGCGCCACCCTTTGCGCCGATGAAAACTGAGATTGGAAGACCGGTCATGCCGTCACGCTATTGGGCGCTGCTCGCGTCGACGATTTTGTCGCCGACGATTATTTCTACAGGATTCGGCAACGGGTGCATCACCGGCGCCGCGAGTGGCGCGGGCATGCTGGGCGCGGCCGGCCCAACGGCCGGTACCGCAACCGGCGCCGGCGGCGCTGCCGGACCCGATGCGGAGTTTCCGAGAAGCGTCAGCTCTTCGACCGGCTCTGACCGAATAGGTTCGCGCGGCGAACGCAGAGCCAGACGCAACGTCGAGTTCGCGTCCGCCCAGGCGAGCAGATCGGCCTGCTTGGGATTTACTTCCAGGGTTACGGTCGCGGCGGTCTGCTCATCGGGTCCGGGCGTTGCCACGGCATTCTCCAGGGTGGAACCGACGGCAAGGACGCGAATTCCGCGGAATATGGTTACCGCCTTTGGCGGCGGCCCACCCCCCGCTGCTTGCGAGGGCGGGATCGCGATCACGTCAACGCGGTCGCCGGGCAGAATCATGCCCGAGACCCCTTTAACCCGGTCAACGGGGATGCTAACCGCGCGCATTCCGGGCTGAAGCCTGACCGGCAAGGCGAACGCGACGTTGCTTCCAATGTCGGAAGATGTTAGCTGCGCTCCTGCCGGGATGGTAACGAGCGCGAGCGAGCCGACAGCCTGATTCGGATTGCTCAGCGAGTCCGGTTCAAGCGAGGTTGCCGACCGCATCTCCGTGTGAAACATCGTATCGACGATGCGGGAGCGTGCGGCGATCTCTTGGGTCGCGATCAGAACCGGCCGTTGGGCGTTTTGAGGTGGTTTTACCGACGAAAGATACGTCAAGGTCAACCAGCCGGTGCCGACAGCCAAGATGATCGCGATGAGAAGGGTCGTGCGGCGAGTATTCATCAGATCGAAATCCTTAAGAACGGAGCGATACTCTGCGAGAGGGCAACCAAAATCGCGCCGAGGGCAAAGGCCAGGGCGTAGGGGAGCTTTTCGCGCTTATCGGTCGCTATGCCTGGTGCGCCGGCCAGCGTCATGAAAACGGCACGCGACAGGCTAGCGCGGCCGCTGGCGCGAGCCAGCAGAAAGACCAGCGCGATGAGGCCGCCCGCGATCCCCGTGTAGAGCAGGAACGGGATGCAGAGCGGGTAGCTGAGCATGCCCGAGCCCGCAATCGCGAGCTTGATATCGCCGGCGCCGATGCCGCCCCGTGAGTAAAGCAGGTAGCCCCCCACGGTTAATGCGGCCATCACTCCCAAGGACTGCGCCAGCGACCCGAGGCCAAAGAACGCGTGCACGAGCACGGCCGTCAGGGCCAGCGAACCGGTGATAGCGTTGGGAATCCGGCGCCACTGTAAATCGTAGTAGCTGGCGGCAAGACACGCGGCGAGAGTCAACCAAACAACGAGTAGCGGCATGCATCTCTGTGGGAGGCGGTATTCGGTGATAAATTATGTAAGAAGACAGTTGCAGGGCGCGATCGCCTCCAAGTTCTCGCGCCCGCAACCTAAGGAAGTGTCGCTTAAACGGAGCCGGCGACGGTCGAGTAGAGCGACTTGAGGTTGGTACCGAGCGTGGTGACGCCAACCAGAGCGACCATGGCGATCAGGGCAACGAGCAGGCCATATTCGACCATCGTTGCGCCTTCTTCGTCGCGGATCATCGATTTGAACGTGGTAACCATTTTGTATCTCCTTGTAAGTCTATACATAGGTGAGTGAGTGATGTACGTTACAAGGTTCCGTCTTTTAGACCGAACCTGAAACGGCGTGAACGGGCTTGAATACTACCAGATACCGCCAGGAAAGGTCTCGGACGGAACTTTGAGACCGTTGTTCGGCGCTTGCACCAGGAGCTGCGCGCTTGCCGAGATGACGCCTGGCGACGATGTCGCAAGGACGTGGATGAATGAATCACGCATGTAGTCGGGCGCAATCGGCACTATGGCTTGGAATTTCCCGTCCGGCTCGGCAGTCAGATTATGGCGGCTGAGCACTACGTTGGGGATGTCCGAGGAGAGCGTGGCGAGAAGCGTAATCATAACGGAAGCAGACGGCGGGGCCTGACCCGTGACGAGCAGCGCTTCTGCTCCCTCCAAGGGTGCAACGTTGAGAACGATCGTGCCGTGCATTTCGCCCCCCATTGCGTCTTGAGCTTGTCCAGCCTCACTGGCCGCCTGTAGATCTTGCGATGCTATAAGCTGCTGCTCTTGCCGAGCGAGATGTGTGATGTGATTGGCAAGTGCTTGTGAGACGTAGAGATCGTTCGAAACGTAACGCGGTGCGTCCGCAGTCACCTCGGTCCGATCGTTCACATCGTACAGGTTGTCGCCGGGGCGAATAACCAGCACGATTCCGGGACCGCTGAGTTGAAGTGCTCGAGTTGCGACGAGCCATTTATACGTGAGATTGGCTTCGCTAGCAACGCGAGCGAGCGGAACTTGAGCAGCGCCCTGTGCCCCGGCTATAAGCGTGGGGGTCAGCGAGAGAACTGCAAAAAGAACCACCGTGTGTAAAGGCCGCATGCGAACCTCCTTGCTCCTGGTGCGGCTGTATCATGACATTGACATCGGCGGGTTGCAACAGAAGACTCTGCCGCTCCCTCAGATTCTAACTCAACGTCGGCATCTTGTTAACGCATCAACGCGCGAAATCGTGCCATAATGCTGCAAAGCGAGCGCCTATTGGACGCCCGCGTGTACCTATGGAGGAATGCATGAATTTGATCACTCGGCGAATAGCGGCGGGCGCGGCGGCCCTGGCTTTGGTAGCCTACGCCGTGCCGGCAGCTGCCGATGACGTGACGCTCCTATCCGTTCAGGCGGGCAGTTCGGTGGTGCTCAGCGCCGCGGGGTTGACCCGGGTGGCGGTGGGCGACGGGGCGATCGCCGGCGCCGTGCCGGTCGGGACGTCACAGGTAGTCATAAACGGCAAGGAGCCCGGCCACACGACCGTCGTCGTCTGGGCCGGTGGCCGCCGCGTGACCTATGCCGTGACCGTCACCGAACAGGTCCTCGACGATATCGCGCAGATGCTGCGCAGCGCCATCCTGATCAAAGGCGTCGAGGTGGTCACGGTCGACCACTCCGTCATTGTGCGCGGGTCGGTCGCCGACGGGGCGCAGTTCGGCCAGATCGCGGACATCGTAGCGCGTTTTAGGGACGTAGTGTTGCTGCAAAAAGGCGTCATCGTCAACGCCGTCACGATCACGCAGAACCTCGGCAACCTCCAGCACGCGATCGCAAGCATACCCGGCTCGAGCGACATTCGCGTCGATCCGGACGGC
>JABCZE010000142.1 GCA_013289785.1 Vulcanimicrobiota bacterium
ACGCGACGCTCCTGCGCGCTCTCGGGGACCATATACCACGCGCCGGAGTGGGCGAAGACATATGGGTAGGAAAGGTGCGAGGACGAGCGCATGACAACTCGCTCCTCCAGCACGTTGCCGCCGTCTTCCACCACCAGGCAGGTGATAAAGCCGGTTTGCGTCGTGCGATCCACTCGCTCTCCCAGGATGCAGCGTCGCTCCGGCGGCCCGAACACGAACGGGTCAGCCAAGAACTCCGAGGAACGATCGCGCTCGCGCAACCAATCGATCTGCGGGCGATAGCTTTCCGAGAGAAAGCTTCCCGGCGAGCCGCGAATGAGCCCCACGCTCCAGCGAGCATCGACAAAGAGATGAACGTAGACGTGTGCTATGAAGGCCCACGCGAGCCGCGCTAGCAGCGCGAATGGTGAAACTCGAGGAGCGTCGCGGCACCCTGGGGCCCGGGGGCTCTCCGGCAGCCTTCCCAACGCTAAGCGCACGTTCAGCGCGAGCGCCGGCCACCGGCTACATTCCTCGAGCGCAACTTCCATCGAGCGCGCATAGCTGTAAAGCGACTTGAAGGTGCCGCATCGCACCGCCGCAGACGACGCTCCGTTCCAAGAACGCAACTCGATCGTAAACGTCGGCGAACCGGCGCAGATCTCTCGCGCGCCCGGCAAGTCTCCCAACGCGCCGCCATCGCCGTCGCAGAAAAACCAATACGGCGCGCGCCCAAGCGGCGCCGGATTGGCTACCACGTTCGTCCGCAGGTCCACCACGAGATCGCACGGCGCGCTCGAAGATCCGTTCGTCGAGATCGGCGCCGCGCGGAGCGCTTTCCCGCCGAGAAGCCGTCTTAAGCTCCGGAAGCGTTCGCGCCCGACGTCGCTGCCGACTTCGCAAACCTCGACGGCGTTCCCGTTTTTTAGCAGATCGATGCATTTGAGCTTCCAGTTCGGTATCTGCGGAGCGTCGACCAGGATCTTGCAGTTCATGCGGAGTTGCTTTGCTGACGGACGGACGCCTGCGGCAGCGCAAAGTGCGATCCGCGCCCCAAGCCGTAGACCCTGAAGCCGGCAGCCAACCAAGTCCGCTCCGGAAAGAAGTTGTGGCAATCGATCAACACGCGCGAGCGAACGATCGGCGCCACGGCAGCCGGGTCGATGTCGCGAAACGCATCGTGATCGACAGCTAACAGGATAGCATCGCTGTCTTCGACCGCTTGTCCAACGCTGCGAGCCGCATGGGGCAGACGCGCGAGCGGGTCGTACACCGACGTGCGAAATCCCCGCTCGTCCAAAAGATCGCGGATACGCCGCGCCGGGCTTTCCCGTACATCGTCGACGTTAGCCTTATAGCTGGCGCCCAGAATCGCCACCTTTCGCTTGCCGTCGCCCTCGCCCACAAGACTGACGACGCGGCGCACTATGAGGTTCGGCATGCGCTCGTTGATCCGGCGAGACGCCTGGATCAACTCGGTGGCAAAGGGATTCTGGTCGGCGAGGAAAAGCGGATCGACCGGTATGCAATGCCCGCCTACTCCAGGGCCGGGCTTCAGGATGTTCACCCGCGGATGATTGTTGGCAAGCGCGATCGCCTGCCATACGTCGATGTCGATTTCTTCACAGAAAAGCGCGAGCTCGTTCGCGAAAGCGATGTTGACGTCGCGATACGTGTTCTCAATTACCTTGACGAACTCGGCCGTACGCAGGTCGGTGAGGTGGATGTCTCCGCTCACGAAGGCAGCGTAGAGTTCCCTCGTTTTCTCCGCATCCTCGCGAGTTCGGCCGCCAACGATTCGATCGTTCTCCCGAAGCTCGCGCACGACGTCTCCGGGAAGGATGCGTTCGGGAGCGTGCGAGACGTGCACGTTGAGGAAGCCCTTTCCCGCCGCCCGAAGCGCTTGACGAACGACTCGCTCTGTAGTGCCCGGAGGAACGGTCGATTCCAGGACGATCAGTTGGCCGGACGACACCACTGCTGCGACCCCGGCGAGGGCTGTTTCGACGTGCCGCATGTCCGGCCGGCCGCCGGCCGTCGGCGTTGGTACGCAGACGATATATGCATCCGCAGACTCGACGCAGTCGCAGACGACGAAACGTTCGTCCCGAAACGCCGAGGCAAGCAGTCCTGCCACATCGTCGGACACGATCGCACGGCCGGCGCGCAGCGCTTCGCGGAGGACAGCATCGGTGTCGTACGCCAGCACCGTGTGCCCTGCGCTGGCCGCCAGCGCCGCGGTTGGAAGGCCGACGTAACCCAGCCCGATCACGCAAACGTTCACGATTGTATGATCAGCCCCGCTAAAGCCGGGCCCGTCTGCTCGATGTTGAAGTGCCGCGCGATATGGGTTCGGGCATTTCGCCCGAGGTCCGCACGCAACTCGGCGTTCGCCAGGCGTTCGATCGCACCGGCAAAGCCTTCCGTGTCACCCACCGCCACCACGAAGCCTGAGGTGCTGTCGAGGAGTTCGGGAATGCTGCCGGAGTTGGTTGCGATGCACGGTAGGCCCGCGGCCATCGCCTCGATCAATGCGACGGGTATCCCCTCCATGCGACCTCCCGCGGCGCTTCGACTTGCTAACACCGCGACGTCATATTCGCCGCATCGTAAACTCTCCAGCAACCGTGCGTGGTCGACGCGGCCACGCAAGAAGACGCGGCGCGTAAGCCCAAGCTCGCCAATCCGACGCTCCAACTGCTGACGGAGGGGACCGCAGCCGGCGATATCGCACCGATATTCGACGTTTCGTCGCGCCGCGATTCCAAGGGCCTCCAGCAGGTCGAGGTGCCCCTTTTGTTCGATCAAATTCGCCGCGCAGATCAAGCGCAGGGGGCCGCTCGAGCGGCGCGGTTCGATTGCGGGGACGTTCACGCCAACGGGAACTCGCGCAACCTTGCGGCGATGCTTCACCCCGATCAGGGCGGCGAGATCGCGACTCCCACGGTCGGAGATCGTTCGGAGAAAGGCCGCCTTGGCGGCTTTGAGCTCGAGCAGATTTCGTTCGTAAATGTCCCAGCGATGGGCGCTTGCGCTCCACGGAATTCCCGTCATTTGCGACGCGACAAGCGCGACGGTCGCGGGCGCGGACATCCAGTACGCATGAATATGGTCGACCTTTTCCAGTTCCACCGTGCGCGCCACGGCCAGTGCCCTCGGAAAGACCGCCAGGTTTTTCAGAAACACGCTAGGCCGATTCGCTCCGACGAAGAGCAGCTTTACAACTCCGGCAAGTCGTGTGGGATGCAAGCAAATCGTGCGAAGTGCATCGATAACCGTCTTCCAGGAGAATAGCGACCCTCGCACCGGCACTACGATCACTCGGTCGAAGTGCGGACGCAACCCGTTTAGTTCGGCTCCGAGAAACGTCTCGGCACCGAAGCGAGGAAAGCGTGACGAAATGATCGCGACGGTCACGCGGCAATTCGATGCAGCAAGAACTCGCACCCCGTCTTGAAGAGTATTGAGAGATCCATCATCGGCGACCAATGCTCGATATAGAAGAGGTCGTATTCTAGGCGCTGACCGATCGCAGTTAGGTCGACGTCTCGGTTCATGTAAACGTGCGACAGCCCCGTGATTCCGGGTCGAACGAGGTGTCGTTCGTCGTAGCGATCGACTGCGTCTCTGAAACGCTCGACGAAGACCGGGCGTTCGGGCCTCGGGCCGACGATCGACATCTGGCCGCGCAGCACGTTAAATATCTGCGGCAACTCGTCCAGGCTGGTGCGTCGCAAGAACTTCCCAACGTTGGTAACCCGACTGTCCTTCGGTTTCGCCCAGACCGCTCCGGTCGTCCGTTCGGCGTCCTGCCGCATCGAGCGAAACTTCAGCATGTTGAAAACCGAGCCGTCTTGCCCCACGCGTTCCTGCGAAAAGAGAACTGGGCCGCCGGATTCCAAATAGATCGCAATCGCCGCCACCAGCATTACCGGCCAGAAGATCGCAAGACCCAAGAGCGCCAGGCTCAAGTCGATGATGCCTTTGTACACGTCGGCGCTCGGATGACATCCAGGCGGCAAAACCGGAACGAGCACCGGCTCCCCTCCCAAGTGCTCGATCTCAAACTCTCCGCTGCCCGATAGTATTTCGCGAGAAGCAAATGCGATTTGCACGCGTTGGCGGGCCGCTGCAGCGATCAGTAGCTTAAGAACCTTGCGTTCGGGAACCCGCATAAAAACTAAGCGATCCGCTCCCCATTGCCGTGCCGACCACAGCCAGCGGTCGTAGCGAGCCTTGGTCACCTCGCCTCGCCCATACGCATCGTCGGGCCACCCTGGGGCCGGAATTAGAAGCGTTTCTACACCCCGGGCGAACCCCACGCGGTTCTCCGCTGCCTGAACCTCATGCGGATCGCCCAAGAAAGCCACGCGCGGCCGAAGTTGGCCCTTGCGGTCGTACTGCCGGCGGAGCGCCGCACGAAACGTACCGATCACCAGCACGTTAATCGGGATCGTTGCGAGCAACAGCAGACGCGACGTAGATATCTGAGGAAGTAGCGTATATAAAATCAACTGAGGCGCTATGGCGAGCGTTGAAACTGCCGCAACCCAATAGTACTCGTCGTGCCACGATACGGCGAAAGATCGGCGATAGAATCCGGCGAAGGCAAACACCGCAAGCCAAATCGAGCCCGAAGCAACCGTGGACTCGAGCGCAGCAACCGGTTCGATGGCACGGTGACCGACGCGCTCCAGAATCGCGACCGCGATAAAGGAAGACACCACGAGCATAACGACATCGCCGGCCAATAGATGAGCCGCCAGGCGCGCTGGATATCGAATTAGTCTCTGCAGCGGCGCGGCGTTTTTGACGAGCGCCCTACCGACGACTCCTTGCATCCCTCAATGATAGGGCAGCAAAGACCTTCGCTTAAAGTGCCGCTAGAACCGCTTTTAAACGAGGTTGTGCCCGGCCCTTATGGCACATTGGGCCCATCGGACCAGGCTACGCGAGGCCGCTGCGTATGGCGTAAACGACTACTTGAGTGCGTGCAGTTACGTTGAGCTTTGCAAAGATGTGAGATATATGGTTCTTGACCGTCTTATCCGACAATCCAAGGCGGCGGCTGATTTCTCGATTCGATAACCCAGCTGCGATCAAGCGGACGATATCGCCTTCGCGACGTGAAAGCTCGTTAGGCTCGCGGCGCCCGATTCCAGCGTGCTTGCGCAGAATCAGGCCAACCAATCTCGGATCGACGTAAAGGCTCCCCGCGCTCATCGTCTTGACGGCCGCGACGAGCTCCTCGGGGAGAATATCCTTCACGATATACCCATCGGCGCCGGCAGAGAAGGCTCTTTGCATGACCTCCGCGCTCAGATGTTCCGACAGCACGCCAATCCTCGCGCGGGGACAGCTCAAACGGCAG
>JABCZE010000143.1 GCA_013289785.1 Vulcanimicrobiota bacterium
CGCCTTCACGACCTGACCTTTTTTACCGCAGCGCCGGGAATCGCGCTCTTGACGGTACCGACGATCACGTCGCCGACGTGCGCGTAAACGTGGCGCCCGCCACCGGTGATATGAATCACGAGCAGTTCGCGAGCGCCGCTGTTGTCGGCAACCCGCAGACGAGTCTCTTGTTGAATCATTTGACCCGCTCCACGATCTCGACCAGACGCCAGCGCTTATCGCGCGACAGCGGACGGCACTCCGCGATCCGCACGACGTCGCCGATATTGGCTTCGTTGCGCTCGTCGTGCGCCTTGAAGCGCGTCGACTTGCGCACGATCTTGCCGTAGACGGGATGCCGAACGCGCGTCTCCGCGACCACGACGATCGTCTTGTCCATCTTATTCGACGCGACGCGCCCCTGCTTAACGCGGCGGCTCCCTCGGTCCATCTCTTGGCTTGATACCTCGTCGTGAATCACGACCGGGGTCGAGGAGTTGTCAGGCTGCTCCATGCTCGGCCTCCGCTAGACGCTTCTCGTAGATGACCGTTTGGATCTGCGCGTACGAACGGCGCATCGCGCGAATCTTGCTGAAGTCGGTCAAGTGACCGGTACGCAGCGCGAAGCGCAGCGTGAAAAGCTCGGACTTTGCGTCGCGGGCTTTTTGCTGCAGTTCGTTGACGGTCAGATCGCGCAATCCGTCGAGCTCACTCTTCTTCACTGTGTTTCCTCGCGTGAGACGATCTTGGTGCCGATCGGAAGCTTTGCGGCGGCCCGCTCGAGCGCTTCGCGCGCGACGCTGGGAGCGACGCCCGAAAGCTCGAAGAGCACGCGCCCGGGCCGGACGACCGCGACCCAAAACTCCGGGTTTCCCTTGCCCGAGCCCATGCGGACTTCGGCCGGCTTTTTCGTCGCGGGCTTATCCGGAAAGACTTTGATCCATACTTTTCCGCCGCGTTTGATGTGACGCGTCATTGCGATACGAGCCGCTTCGATCTGACGGCTGGTCATCCAACACGGCTCCATCGCCTGCAAGCCGAAATCGCCAAACGTCAACGAGTTGCCGCGGGAGGCCATCCCGGTCATGCGTCCGCGCTGAACCTTGCGCCACTTTACGCGTTTTGGAGTCAGCATTTTACTCGGTCACCTCGGTGGGCGGCGCCGCCGGCGGCGGCTCCGGTGCGTACGTCACGGGTTCGGGTGCCGGTGCCGGTTCGGGTGCCGGTGCCGGTTCGGGTGCCGGCGCGGGCATCGAAGGTTCGGAAGCGGCCACGGCAGCTGGAGGTGGACCAGGAGGGCGACCGTCGCGGCGTCCTCTGCCGCCACGCTCGCGGCGTTCGCGGCCGCGGTCGGGGCGATCGCGAAGGGCCCCGTCGCCGCGCGGCTGATCGGGCAGCACTTCACCACGATAGATCCAGACTTTCACGCCGATGCGTCCGAACGTCGTAAAGGCTTCGACCTGCGCGTAGTCGATGTCGGCGCGCAGCGTATGCAGCGGCACCTTGCCGTCGGCATTATGCTCGGTTCGCGCGATCTCGGCGCCGCCGAGTCGCCCGGAGACCTGCACCTTGATGCCACGAGCGCCGGCGCGCATCGTGCGCATGATCGACTGCTTCATCGCGCGACGAAACGCAATCCGCTTTTCGAGCTGATCGACGATGTTCTGGGCGACCAGCCGCGCGTCGAGCTCGGGGTGCGAAATCTCCACCACGTTGACGGCGACGCTCTTGCCGGTGAGCTGCTCGAGCGTTTTGCGAATCTCGTCGATGCCGACGCCGCGCTTGCCGATAATGATGCCGGGCTTAGCGGTGTTAACGATGACTCGAGCCTGGTTCGCGCGGCGCTCGATCTCGATCTTGCTAATCGAAGCGGAACGCATCCAACGATTGAAGGATTTACGAATCGCGACGTCTTCGTGAAGCCACTCGACGTAGTGTTTTTTCTCGAACCATCGGCTGTCCCAGGTGCGCGTGATTCCCAAGCGCATGCCGACCGGGTGAATCTTTTGTCCCACTTAAGCTCCCTTGGCGCCTGCCGCAAGTTTGCGCGCGCCGGCTTTCTTCCGCGTGGATTTTGCCGCGGGAGCGACTCCCGGAGCCGCGCGACGCGTCGTCCGGGCCGCCTGAACCGATGCGCCGGCCGACTTCCTACGGGGCTTTGCCGGCGGGGTTTCGCTGACGATCACCGTGACGTGCGAGAGGCGCTTACGCTTAAAATACGCGCGCCCTTGCGCGCGCGGATCGACTCGCTTCGTGAAGCGGCCGCCCGGGCCGCCGTCGACCGTAATGCGAGTAATGTACAGTTCGTCGGCATTCATGTCGTGATTGTTGCCGGCATTGGCTACCGCGCTACGAACGAGCTTCTCGATCGGCTCGGCAGCGAAGACTTCGGCGAACTTGAGGAGCACGAGCGCTTCGCGTACGCTCTTGCCGCGAATTGCGTTGGCGACGCGCCGCAGTTTTCGCGGCCCAGTACGCACGAATCGCAGGTGAGCGACGGCCTGAGGAGCCCGTTCCGTCACGTTTTCACCGTCGCTTTTTCACCGCCGTGACCGCGGAAATGCCGCGTCGGCGAGAATTCGCCCAGCTTGTGACCGACCATATTCTCCGTGACGTACACCGGGATGTGCGTCTTGCCGTTATGCACGCCGATCGTGTGACCGACCATCGTCGGCAGCACGGTCGAATCGCGGCTCCACGTCTTGATGACGCGCCGCTCGCGCGTCTCGTTGAGCTTCTCGATCTTCCGGACGAGATCGGGCGCGACGTACGGACCCTTCTTTAGCGAACGCGACATTATTTCGAGCCTCTCCTGCGAACGATCATCTTGGTCGTGCGCTTGTTGCGCCGCGTCTTTTTGCCCATCGTCATCACACCCCACGGCGTCGTCGGCGGACGGCCGGAGGTCGAGCGCGCTTCGCCGCCGCCGTGCGGATGATCCACGGGATTCATCGCGATGCCGCGAACGGCCGGGCGCTTCCCGAGGTGGCGCGAACGGCCGGCCTTGCCGATGACTTGGTTCTCGTGCTCGACGTTGCCGAGCTGACCGATGGTCGCCCGGCAGTCGATGTGAATCCGGCGAACTTCGCCCGACGGCATCCGGACCTGCGCGTATTGGTCCTCTTTAGCCATCAGCTGCGCCGAAACGCCGGCAGAGCGTACGAGCTTACCGCCCTCACGGGGCCGCAACTCGATGTTGTGGATCACCGTGCCGACGGGAATATTTCTGATCGGTAATGCGTTGCCGATCTTGATGTCGGCGCCCGGGCCGGACTCCACCATCTCGCCGACCCGCAAGCCCAGCGGCGCCAGGATATAGCGCTTCTCGCCGTCGCGGTAGTGCAGCAGCGCGATACGGCACGAACGGTTGGGATCGTACTCGACGGTCGCGACCTTCGCAGGCACGCCGTCCTTCGTCCGCTTGAAATCGATGATGCGATAGATCTTGCGCGTGCCGCCGCCGCGATGGCGCACGGTAATATGACCGTTGTTGTTGCGGCCGGAATGCTTCTTGCGAACTTCGATCAGGGAGCGCTCCGGTTCGACCTTGGACAGATCCGAAAAGTCCAGCGTGGTCAAAAAGCGCCTGCCCGGTGACGTCGGCCGGTATTTCTTAACGGGCATGATTATTGCTCAAAGTAGTTGACTCCGCCGAGCTCGATCTTCTGACCGGACTTGATCTTGACGATCGCTTTTTTATAGTCGCTCATTTTGCCGCGAATGCGTACGCCGCGGCGCGCCGAGTTGCGCGCCTTGCCTCGCACGTTGATCGTGTTCACTTCTAAGACGTTGACGTGAAAGATCTCTTCGATCGCATGGCGGATCTGCGTCTTGGTGGCGTGCGGGTGCACCACGAAGGTATACTGCTGCACCAGCGCGTCGGCCATCGCTTTTTCCGTAATGCGCGGTGCTACGATGACGTCACGTGCGTCCATCGGCTTGCTCCCGTTTTTCGGCGAGGCGCTGGGTAAGCGCGTCGTATGCAGCGGTTGTAAAGTATAGCCGGTCGAAGCGCAGCACGTCCTTGATGTCCAGCGCGCCGTCGTCGGTGAACCCGACTCGCTTCAGGTTTCGGCCGACCCGTTCGATCTCGGCTGCATGGGTTTCTCCGCGGGAACAGACGATCAGCGTCGTCGGTCCCTCGCGGGCTGCCTTGGCGCTCCCGAAGAGCAGCTTGGCAAAGCCTGCCGTCTTGGCGATCGAAAAATCGGCCGTCTCCAACAAGGTGACGGCGTCGTTATTGAAGCGGTCGGCGAGCGCCGCGATAAAGGCGACTCGGCGTTCCTTCTTATTGAGCGACTCGACGAAGCTGCGCGGCTGAGGACCGAAGACCACGCCGCCGTGACGCCATTGCGGCGAGCGAATCGAACCCTGGCGCGCACGGCCGGTGCCTTTTTGCCGCCACGGTTTACGCCCGCCGCCGCGCACTTCGTCACGCTTGAGCGTCGAAGCAGTTCCGGCGCGGGCGTTGGCAAACTCGCGGTGCACTGCCCGGTAGATGACCGTGAGCTTATCGCCAAAGTCACCATTGAGAACCGCGGGCGATTCCATCTCACGGACGACCTTTCCGGAGGAATCGATTACGTTAGGCATTACGCTTTGCCCTAAGCGCCTTCACGCTTTGCCTCACGACCACCAGCGCGTTCTTGCCGCCGGGCACGGCCCCGCGAATCAGCAAGAGATTTCGCTCTTCGTCGGCCCGCACGACCTCGAGATTCTGCTGCGTCGTGCGATCGACGCCGTAATGCCCCGGCCGGCGGCTGCCCAGCACGGTGCGACCGGCGTTGGTGTCGCCGTTGGACGCCGGCTGACGGTGAATCATCGAGCCGTGGCTTGCGCCACCACCGCTAAAATTATGGCGTTTGATGGCTCCGGCGAAACCATGGCCTTTGGAAACGCCGACGACGTCGACCCGATCGCCGGGCTCAAAGCCCGTGACCGTCACCGCTTGGCCCAGCTCGCAACCGTCCTCGGCGCCGCGAAACTCGCGAACGACACGAACCGGCTCGACGCCCTGCTTCTTGAAGTGCCCAGCCTGAGCTTTGGTGAGGCGGCGCCGCTTGATGGGCTCGAAACCCAAAGCAACGGCCTCGTAGCCGTCTTTTTCCTTCGTCCGCAGACCGACGACCGTGCAGGGACCCGCCGCGATCACCGTAACCGGCACGTGCCGGCCATCATCGGTGAAGATGCTGGTCATCCCGACTTTACGGCCAAGGATGTTCTTCATTCGCCTGTTTCTGTGAGAATCGCCAGGCCACGGAGCCAGGCGTATTGTAGTATTTTTTTCGCCGGGACGCGTTACAAAGCGAACCGGCATGAA
>JABCZE010000144.1 GCA_013289785.1 Vulcanimicrobiota bacterium
GAACGGCCGCCGCTACCCGACGTTTCACTTGATGATGCAGACCGAGGCCATCGCTTTAGTCGAAAGCGGCGGCGCAACCACGGGCGTACGCGCGAAGACGCCCGACGGTGAAATCGAGATCGACGCCAAGCTCGTCGTCGGAGCCGACGGGCGCCACTCCACGATTCGCGCGCTCGCCGGACTGACCGTCGAAGATCTCGGCGCGCCGATGGACGTGCTTTGGATGCGCATTGCAAAGCACCCGGGAGAGGCCGAGCAGCGGCTGGGCACGATCGCCACCGGGCATATGCTCGTGATGATCGACCGCGACGACTACTGGCAGTGCGCCTACATCATCCGCAAAGGCTCCTTTGACGAACTGCGGGCGCAGGGCATCGAAGCGCTGCAGCGAGGCCTGGTGGAGTTGATTCCGGCGCTGAGCGACCGCGTAGCGGCGCTCGACTGGTCGAAGGTCTCGATGCTCGAGGTTCGCGTCGACCGGCTCGAACGCTGGTACCGTGCGGGCCTGCTGTGCATCGGCGACGCCGCCCATGCGATGTCGCCGATCGGCGGCATCGGAATCAATCTTGCAATTCAAGACGCGGTCGCGGCTGCGAATATCCTGGCCGAGCCGCTGGCATCGGGCGCAACGCCGAGCGAGGCGGAACTGCACCGCGTCCAAGAACGGCGAGCCTTCCCGACCGAGGTGACGCAGGCGTTTCAAATCTTCGTTCAGGACCGCGCGATCGATCCGGTGTTGAGCGGAAAAGAGATCGACCGGGCACCCTTGGCGATGCGCCTGCTCGACGAGTTTCCGCTGCTTCGCCGTCTCCCCGCGCGTTTGATCGGCGTCGGCGTGCGGCCCGAACACGTCCGCACGCGCGACGCCTTCTATGCGTCCGAGGCGAAGAGCATATCGTAGAGTTTGCCGCCGATCGCGCCGCCGACGATCGGCGCTACCCAGAAGAGCCAGAGCTGGGCAATCGCCCATCCGCCGACGTACACGGCGACGGCCGTCGACCGCGCGGGATTCACCGAGGTGTTCGTAACCGGAATGCTGATGAGATGGATCAGCGTCAGCGAGAGCCCGATCGGTATCGGAGCGAAGCCGGCCACGACGCGCTTGTCGGTCGACGCCGCGATGATAAAGATGAACATCAGCGTCATCACGACTTCGCAGACCGCGCAGGCGAGCAGCGTAAAGTGTCCGGGAGAGTGCTCCGCGTAGCCGTTGCTCGCAAAACCGTTCGCCGTCGTGAAGCCGGCTTGACCGCTAGCGATGAGGTACAGTACGCCGCCGGCGATGATGCCGCCGACGACCTGCGCCACGATGTATGGAATGACGTCGCGCCCGTTGAAGCGGCGCGCCGCCCAAAGCCCCACCGTTACGGCTGGATTGATGTGACAACCGGAAATGCCGCCGATCGCGAAGGCCATCGTGAGCAGCGTCAGGCCGAAGGCCAGCGCCACACCGGCAAATCCAATCCCGAGGTTGGGAAAGGCGGCCGCGAGGACGGCGCTGCCGCACCCGCCCAGGACCAGCCAAAACGTACCGATGAGTTCCGCCGCGAGTCGCTTCGAAAGAGGCATATTCGAGCTCCTTATCTCCGCCTCGAGAAACCAAGGCGAGCGTCCGCTCGACCTTCCTAAGGCGGCCCGTTCGCCCCTTCCCGCGCGAGCATTTCGCGGTAGATTTCCGCGACGCGACCGATGGTGTCGATCTCCTCGGGCGGCTTGTCGTCGCGCACTCGCACGATGCGCGGAAAGCGCAAGGAAAAACCGCTCTCGTGCAGCTCGCTGCGCGCGATTACGTCGAACGCGACTTCGAGAACGATCTTCGGCTCGACCGGAATCTCGTAGGAACGCGCCTTCGCGCGCTGCTGCTCGGCAGGCAGGCGGTGCGCGAGAAACCACGGCGTGAGCGCGGCGATCTCCGCATCGGTAAGACCCGAGTATGCTTTGCCGATCGTCAGCAGCTCGCCGCGCTCCCCGCGAACCGCGAACGTGTAGTCGGAGAGCACGCCGGAGCGCTTTCCGTGCCCCCACTCGACCGCGACCACGACGACGTCGAGGGTCGAAAGCTCGCGCTTGAGCTTGTGCCACCACTTCCCGCGCCGTCCGGGCAGATACGGCGCATCCGCTCGCTTGAGCATCAGTCCCTCGTTGCCGCGCGCACGCGAAGCTTCGAAGCGCTCGTTCACCCACGCAGTAATGTCATCCTGAGCCCCTCGTCCTTCGACTCCGCTCAGGATGACAAGCTCGGGATAAACTCCGTCGAAGGACGAAACGCGTTCGAAGGGCGATAACTTGACGTGCGGACCCGCGACGAAGCGATCGGCGAGCCGTTCGCGGCGAGCGGTCAGCGGCTCGTCGATCAGCAAATCGCCGTCGAGTGCCAAGAGGTCGAAGACGATATAGGCAACCGGCACCTCGGCACGCAGCGACTCGTCGACGACTTTGCGCGCAAGACGCGCTTGCAGCGTGCGAAACGGCTGCACGCGTTCGTCGCGCATCGCGACGATCTCGCCGTCGAAGATTGCATCCCGCGACAGCGTCGCGAGTTCGGCGGCCACTTCGGGATAGGCGGCGGTCACGTCGTTGAGCCGCCGCGAAAACAGCGTGACGTTGCCGGCACGCGCGTGCGCTTGAACGCGGATGCCGTCGTATTTGTCCTCGACCAGCCACGATTCGCCGGCCAGGTCGCCGTAGGTTTCACCAAACGGAATCGGCGTGGCCAGCATGAAGCCGATCGGCGTACCGTACTCCACGCGCAGCTCGTCGAGCGTGCCGTTTTTGGCCGCCGCCGCAACCGCCCCGACGTCGCCGCAGGCCATCAGGCCTCGGCGGACTGCAGCGGCGTCGGCACCGAAGGCCGCCGCGATTGCATCGAGCACGAGCCCTTCGCGCAATCCCACGCGTAAATCGCCGGTGATGATCTTGATGACGTAGGTTGCGACTAGGGAATCGTCGCAGGCGCGCAGGATGCGTTCGAGCACGGCTTCGCGCCGCCGGTTCGCACGTTTTCCGGACGCCTCGGCGATCTCGCCGAACAGAACCTCGAGCGTCGCGGGCGTCAGACGATCCCCGAAGAGCATCGCATCCACCGGCGGACGCACCAGCGGTCCGAGCGCGGCCCCGAGATCGCCGCTCGCGCGATAGCTCGCGCTCAACGCGGCGTCGTCGAAGCCCCAGACGCGCTGGGCGACCGCGACGATCGTGCGTCCGCCGACCGATAGCGTGCGCCGGTCGCGAGCCGCGAAGGGGCTTCCAGTGAAGAAACGCGCCGCTGCGACCAAGTCGGCGTCGTCGAGCGAGCAAAAATACGACGCCAGCGTCGCGACCTTTTCCAGTTTGCCGGGAGTCGACGCGATCCGCTGGGCGGTTAGCGCAAAGCGCTCCATCGCTCGAAGTACTCGTACGTTGCGCGGATCCCGTCGGGCAGAGCGATTGCGGGCGTCCACTCGAGATCCCGGCGCGCGCGCGTGGCGTCGAACTGCGCGTCGCGTGCGTCGCCTGGGCGTTGCGGCCCGCGCTCCACCGGCGCCTGGAAACCGGTCAGCTCGACCAACTGGTGATAGATCTGATTGACGCTGGTGCGGACTCCGGTGCCGATCACGTAACAGCCGCCGGAACCGCGATCGAGTGCCGCGAGATTCACGCGTGCCACGTCCTGGACGAAAACGTAGTCGCGGGTCTGTTCGCCGTCCCAGTCGATGCGAACCGGCTCGCGAGCGAGAAACCTTCCGATGAAGATGGAGATCACGCCGGCCTCGCCGTTGGGATCCTGTCGCGGGCCGTACACGTTTCCGTACCGCAAGGCGGTAAAGTCCAAGTCTCGCGAGGCCTTGTAAAAGCGCAGATAGTCTTCGGCAACCATCTTGGTGATGCCGTAGGGCGAGGTGGGGTGCTGGGGCGTGTCGTCGGTGATCGGCAACTTGTCGGGAGTGCCGAAGGTCGCACCGCTCGACGCGAAGATCACTTTTCGGACGCCGGATTTTTGCGCGAACTCGAGCACGTTGAGCAGACCGATCACGTTGATTTGCGCGTCGTAGACCGGATCGCGCGTCGAGATCGCGACCGAATGCTGGGCCGCATGATGGCTGACGACCTCCGGCGCGAAATCGGCAAAGACCCGGCCGATCGCCTCGTCGCGAATATCCATATGGACGAGTGAGACATTCTCCGGAAGGTTGGCACGCCGGCCGCCTCCGTGCTCCCAGAGCGAGTCGATCACCAACACGTCGTGACCGGCCGCGCAATAAGCGTCGGCGACGTGCGATCCGATGAAGCCGGCGCCCCCGGTAATGACGATGCGCACCGCGTTGCCTTCTTAGATTACGGCTTGCCGAAGCGGCGAGTCGTCGCAGGGGAAGGGCAATGCCATCGTGGGGACTCCTTTGCTGTGCGAGCGTTTGCGTGCTGGGAACGCTGGCCGTTACACCGTTAGGGCCGGACCTTCGTCCCTTGGAAATTCTTGGGCTCGTCGTGCTTGGGGTTTATCTTTGTCTCGGACGCGAATCGCCGCGCTTTCGCGCCGCGTTGCTGGTTGCCCTGGTCGCCGCCGCCGGCAACGCGGCACTCCATCAGCACGATGGTCCCGACGTCGTGGAGCGCCGCACGGCGCGTTATGCAGCAACGTTGTTGGAACGCGCGAACGAAGACGATGGCTCGTCCACGCTTACGCTCGAGCTCGACGGCGGCATCACGGTTCAGGCGCGCGTCCGCGGCGAGGTTCCTCCTCCGGGCTCGCGATTGATCGTACGCGGACGGCTGGAGCCGTTTGACGATGCACGAAATCCGGGCGAGCCGAGCGAACGCGAAATGGAGGGCGAACGCGGGCTGGCGGGCCGGCTCGATGCCGCTGCCGTTGAATCGGTGCTGGGATCGCGGTGGAGCGCGCGGATCGCGCTTGCGCGCGCGCACGAGTGGGCGCACGAACAACTGCGCGAACGTCTCGGCGAACCAGCCGCGTCGGTGCTCGCGGGCGAGCTGTGGGGAGAACGATCGTCGCTGCCGCCGGCGTTACGCACCGAGTTCCAAGAGACCGGCACCGTTCACATCTTAGTCACGGCCGGTTTGCACATGGGTGCCGTGACGGCGCTCTGTCTTCTCGTGCTGCTTCTTTTCGGATTGCCGCGCTGGTCCACGTGTCTGATCGCCATCGCGCTGCTTTGGTCTTTCGTTTGGTGGAGCGGCGCGCAACTGCCCGCCGAGCGTGCCGCTACGATGGCGACGGCGGCACTCGCTGCGCGAGCTTGCGGCCGCGCCACGCTTTCCTGGAGCGCGCT
>JABCZE010000145.1 GCA_013289785.1 Vulcanimicrobiota bacterium
TGCTATTCGCTCGTGCTTGCCCGGCGATGAAGAACAGCTTTTCGAAGTCGACGCGTTCATCGCGAACTACCGGCTGTCGCTGGTCGGCGCATTTTCACTGCGGCGTCGCCTCGATTTCCGAATCGAGCGGCGGACGTCGTGTTCGAAACTGCACGTGCTGCTCGCTTATCCCGCTTATCATGGGAAGCTCGGCGGCCTGCTGGATCGCTGGCAGCGGGGACGGCGTTTCTCCAGCGCGCTCGACGACTCGTTGATTCACTTCAAGGGGCTCGTCGAGTACCAACGGGACGCGCCGGTTTTGGCCGATTTTTAGAGAGCCAGCCAAGCTAGCACTCATTGACCGCGAGTGCTAAGGACCGCTATACTTTAGGCATGCCGCTCTACGATTACGCGTGCACTCAGTGCGGGCGCACCTTCGAGGTACGCCACGGGTTCGATCAGACGCACCAAGATCCGTGCCCGGCCTGCGGAGCTGCGGTTCGCCGTGTCTTTAATGCCCCGCCGGTTCTCTTCAAAGGCTCGGGGTTCTACGTAACGGACTCGCGGCGCGCGTCGGCCGGCGCCAAGTCCGAAAGCGCCGAAAAGCCCGAGAAGACCGAAAAGACCGAAAAGGCCGAAAAGGCCGAGAAGGGCGAGAAGGCCGAGAAGACGGAGAAATCGGCGAGCGAGAGCGCGCCCGCGGCGCCGTCAAAGCCGGCTGAGTCAAAGGCCTCCGAACCGGCCGCGTAGCCTCTTAGGCCGCGCGAAGGCGCTCCAGCGCCGCAGAAAAGCCAGGAAAGCTAACGTCCAGGCTGGCGTCGCTATCAACGGTCAGCGGCCCGGCAGCGCAGGCGAGGACGGCCGCGGCCATCACGATGCGATGATCGCCATGGGTCTTGGCAACGGCGTTCCCAGCGCCCGGCGTTCCTCCGGCGATCGTGAGGCTGTTGGGCCCAGCCGCGACCTCTATTCCTACGGCCGCTAACAGCCCCGCGGTGGCCGCAACCCGGTCGGACTCCTTGGATCGCAGCGGCGCGATTCCGGCGATCGTCGTCGTCCCCGTTGCAAACGCCGCCGCTATGGCTAAAAGCGGAAGTTCGTCGATAGCTCGCAGTGCGAGATCGCTGCCGATCGCGGTTGCCGTCAGCGGCCGGTATTCGACCGCGATGTCGGCAACCGGCTCGCCGCACGAAGTCCGCGGATTGCGCAGTTCGATCGCGGCGCCCATCGCTGCAAGCGCATCGAGCAGCCCGGTACGCGTCGGATTTACGCCGGCATCGCAGACGAGGATAGAGCTTCCGGGCGTGATTGCCGCCGCGGTCATGAAGAAGGCGGCCGAAGAAAAATCTCCCGCAACGTCAATCGGCTTCGCTTCGAGCGGCTCGGGTTCGAGCTTGACGGAACGCTGGTCCCATTCGATCTTCGCGCCAAGGTAGGCAAGGAGCCGTTCGGTGTGGTCGCGAGAGCCGCGGTCGCCGTCTACTCGCACCGGAACTCCCGCGAACAGACCGGCAAACAGAAGCGCGGATTTAACTTGAGCCGATGGCGAAAGCAGAATGAAGTGGCGCGTTTCGATTTGCGGCCTGCCCTCGAGCCGCAGCGGAAGGTGTCCGGCCTCAGTCTCGATCCTTGCGCCGAAGGCGCGCAGCTGCGCCGCAACCGGCTCCATCGGGCGCCGCCGCAGCGACTCGTCGCCGTCAAAGCGGGCTACGATGCCCGCGCCGGCGCAGGCGCCCAAGAGCATCCGGGCCGTCGACCCCGAGTTCATGCAGTCGAGCGTTTGCGGAGGGGCCGCGAGCGCCGCGGGGTGCACGATCTGGTCGTCGCCGTCGCGCGCGATCCGCACGCCCAGCGCCACGAGCGCGGCGCGCGTAGCCTCGACGTCGCGACCCGGATTGAGATTGGAGACAACGAGCGGTTCGTTGCACCGCGTGCCGGCGATGAGCGCCCGATGGGAGATGGATTTATCCCCGGGAACGCCCACGCTTCCACGCAAACGGCCGGATTGAAAGGTCACCAAAAGGAGTCCCTCAGCATTTCGTAGCAAGCTGCGCGGAACAATCTAAGCTCGATTGCAGGCTGGTTTTTTACACGAAAGGAAGCGATGAATAAACAAGATCTCGTGCGCTCGGCGACAGAACGCCTCGGAATTTCGCGCAAGGATGCCGTTGAGCTCGTCGACGGCCTTTTCGATGACATTCAGGCGGCGGTCGTTTCGGGTGATGCGGTCAAGATTCCCGGTTTCGGGCAGTTCAAAGTGAGAGATCGCGCGGCCCGCATGGCACGAAATCCCGCGACGGGAGAACAAGTAAAGGTCCCGGCGAAGCGGGTTTTCAAGTTCCTCCCCGCCAAGGCACTTAAGGAAGCGGTCATGGCAAAACGCGGAGCGCGCGCCGGTACCGCGCGCAAGAAGAGCGGATCGAAAGCCGGAAAGGCCGCGGCCGGGGCACGGAAAACCACCAGCAAAAAGAAGCGGTAACCAATCTTTCCCAGCCGCGTTGCTGGTTCTAGGAGCAATTTTCATGTCACGTTTACGACTTGTCGTGTCAAGCCTTGTAACGGCATCGTTACTTGCTGCTTGCAGCGGAGCCGGCCCGACTGCGCCGGTCGGCGGTATTCCGCAGGGCCCCGCCGGTGCCGTACACTCAAAACTTCCGAAGTTTTTCCGTTTGCAACGTACGCCGCCTCGCCCGCCGCCGCGCCGGCACGCGGTTACCGCTGCGATGCGCGCGCGGGCAAAAGCCGCCGGCTGGCAAGAGCTTGCGAATCTCAACACGTGGTCGAACGGTCCCGCCACCGCGCTCTTGATGACCGACGGCACCGTGTTAGTGCAAGATTATTGCACGCCGAACTGGTATCGCTTAACGCCGGACAGCACCGGAAGCTACCAAAACGGTAAATGGAGCACCGTCGCGGCGATGCCGTCAAACTACGGGCCGCTCTACTTTGCGTCGGCGGTTCTTCCCGACGGGAAGTTGATCGTCAACGGTGGCGAGTACAACTTCTGCGTTGGCGACGAGACGAATCTGGGCGCCATCTACGATCCGGCTGCCAACACCTGGACGGCCGTCTCTGGTCCGAGTGGGTGGCCCGAAATCGGCGATGGTCAGAGCGTCGTGCTTACCAACGGCACGTACATGATCGGGAACTGCTGCACCAAAGTTCAAGCGCAGTACGACGAAGGGTCGTCGACGTGGACGCAAGTTGGAACCGGCAAGCTGGATAACAATAGCGAAGAAGGTTGGACCCTGCTTCGTAATGGCCAAGTCCTCGCGGCAGACGTTATCTCAGCGCCGAACTCCGAGCTGTTCAATCCAAAGACGTCAATGTGGTCGACGATCGAACAGGTTCCCGTGAATCTTACGCAATCCGAAGAGATCGGGCCGCAATCGATGCGGCCGGATGGCACGGTCTACGTCGAGGGCGCGAACGGCTTGAGCGCGATCTACAGTGCGAGCGGCAAGTGGACGCAAGGCCCGAACCTGCCTAAAGTCAGCAGCCAGCAGCTCGACGCGGCCGACGCACCCACCACGGTGCTTACCGACGGTACCGTCCTCGGAGTCGGGAGCCCGGGAGTCTATCAGACGCCTGCGTCGTTCTTTATCTTCAACGGTAAGAAGAACCTCACGATCACAAGCCCGGCGGATGCGGTAAACGATTCGAGTTATAATATTCGAACGTTGATGCTGCCCACGGGTCAGGTGCTCGAGGACGACGGCTCGAACGACATCGAGATCTACACGGGCGCCAAGAAAGTCTACCCCGGCATCGCACCGGAAATCACGAAAGTCTCGAAGACGCTTACCACGGGAAGCACGTACACGCTCACGGGCAAGCGCCTTAACGGGTTCACGCAAGCGAACTTCTATGGCGACGACTCCACGGCGGCGACGAACTACCCGCTCGTCAGAATAACCAATAACGGATCGGGAGCCGTCGTTTATGCCAAGACGCACGACCACAGCTTCATGGGCATCGGCTCGAAGAAGGCCGTCACCACGATGTTCGACGTTCCATCTACGATCGGGACGGGGGCCAGCTCGTTGGTCGTCGTAGTCAACGGGATCGCGTCCAATGCGGTCAGCGTCAATATCTCATCGGGTAAGTAAGGTAACGAAGCTTACCATCGCGGTTGTCGCGGCAACGGTGCTTATCTGCACCGTTCCGCGGCCCGTGCTTGCAGTCGATACGATTCCGTTCACGCAAGTCAAGGGCGGGCTGATCCAGGTTCAGGGTTCGGTCGACGGATCGGCGGCGGTCCCGATGCTCGTCAATCTCGGGGCCGGCATCGACGTGCTCTCGACGGATTTGGGCCGGCGATTCGTCGTCGTTGGCGGGAAGTACGTAAGCCTTCGGCTCACCGGAGAGCGCGTTGACCTACCGATCGGGAAGGTCCGCACGCTAGCGCTCGGCGGCGTGCGCATCGAGGCTCCAAACGTGGGCATATGGAGTGGGCTCGACGGCACTGGGATCGCGGGGCTGATTTCGGCGACGGCGTTTCGCAACATCGCGACAACGTTCGATTTTCATAACGACCAGATTATCATTGAGGATGCGCAGACGTTCCCCGACCGCATCCGCCCCGAGACCAAGATTCACGTTGTCTTGCAGGACGATCTGGGAATCGCGCTCGGCATCTTCGCCCGCTTTAACTTTGGTGATGGCAAGACCGGCCTTTGTGAAATCGATACGGGCTCACAAGGGATCACGATCGACAGAACGTTTGCCGCCTCAATCGGGCTGATCCCCAGCGGCGGCTCGACCATCCAGATTCCTTCCATCGCGCTCGACGGAGCGAGCGTAACTGCCATCGACCGGCCGGCGGTAAGCCTAGGTAACCTGATCTACGACTGCGACGTCGGGAACTCGTTTTGGGCTGGACGCGCCTTCACCCTCGATCTGCCGAATCGCTTGCTGTACGTAACGACCTCCCTCTAATCTTTCGAGGCCGAGCAGGACTCTCGCGCGCCGGTTGAGTACGCGTCCTCACCGGGTTGGGCTTCGGCGGGAGGACCGGCTCATGCGAACCTCGACTATTGTTAGGAGGGGCGCTGCCTATGTGGCGGCGCTGCTGCTGATACTGCGGTGTGGCTTATGAGCCACGCCGACGCTTCATGAGGTTGCGCTTGGCATGAGTAGGGATACACGCCTCGCTTGGCTTGCGGTAATCTTTAGCGGCATCGCCGCGTTTGGCAGTTTCCTCGTCGCCGGGGCGGCGCTATGGGCCGCGTACGAAGCTCGGCATCCGGCA
>JABCZE010000146.1 GCA_013289785.1 Vulcanimicrobiota bacterium
TAGCGTCACGGCCGCTCTCGCCGTCCTCATTGCAATGCATGCCCCCGGCATCGCGCAGACGGCGGCGTCGATCGACCTTCTGCGCCGCGCGGTCAATCCAAATCCGACGCTTCAGTCGTATACGGCGTCGGCGCAGTTGTCGGCGACGCTGCACGTCGTGATTCCGGTGCACAAGACCTACAACGGCACGGTGTATTATCTCAAGCCGCGGCGCTCGATTCAGTTTGCGAACGTTTCGGGAGAGTTGAGCCGCTTCAAAGACTTGGCGACCTCGACGCCGACCTACGACGAGGCGATGGTGCAGTACACGATTACGCCGGGAACCGACAACGGCAGCGTCTCGACCTACACGTTCGTTCCCAAGAAACAGGGAAGCCGGGTGAAGAGCATCACGCTGACGGTCAACGACGCCTCGGCGCTGGTTAGTCGCGCGCAATGGACCTACACCAACGGCGGCAATATGAGCTTCGACCAGACGTATCTCAACGTCGGCACGTTCCGGCTGCCCGCAAAAGCGAACATCTCGGCGCGCTTCCCCGGCTACAGCGTCGACGGCACCCTGACGTTTGGGAAATACAATCCCAACGCTCCCGTTTCGCCGGCCGTCTTCACGGCAACGCCCGCGCCCTGAACAGGGTTCGCGGCGCCGCAGGGTAGGGTCAACCTCGCGATGAAGGTCTGTCCTTTGACTGCTCTCCGCTCGGAGCCGCTTGGGGACTGATTGCGTATGTATAGGCACCCGCGATTTCTCGGGTTAGGATGTGCGGCAACGCTCGCACTTGTGGGCTGCGCCATGAACGGCAGCACGACGCCGACGACCGGTTCGACAATGCCGGCTCAAGCCGGCGCGACGCACCTCATACACTATATGCCGACCCGTAACGCGGCCCCCACCGTCAGCAGTCATAGCGCTGCATACAGCGGCCTTCTCTTCAGCTATTATGGCGGCCCCGTGCTCCTCAAGCCCAAAGTCTACGTGATTTTTTGGGGTTACAAGACGTATGGCGATCCCGACAAAGTAGCGCCGCTGCTCAAAGCATATATTAAAGTCATCGGTGGAAGTCCACACAACAATATTTACACCCAATACTACGACATCGTCAGCAGTCAGAAAAACTACATCACGAATCCGAAGGGCCAGCAAGGCGGCGTCTGGTTTGACGACAAGAACCCCGTTCCCACGAGCCCGAACGACGCCCAAGTCGCACAAGAATCCCTTAACGGCGTAGCGAAGTTCGGCTACGACGTTAATGCATCGTACGTTGTGGCCACGCCGCACGGCCACAACACACAAGGTTTCGGTACGGGGTTTTGCGCGTACCACAGCAACGTGCAAGACGGCGCCAACACCGTTTCGTATACAAACCTTCCGTACATGCCCGATGCCGGCATCGCCTGCGGTTCCAACGACATTTCGCCTCCGAAGGATGAGAGCGGTACGGACGAAGGCGTGACCATCGTCGCCGGCCACGAATACGGCGAGTCGATCACCGATCCGGTCCCGAACACCGGCTGGTACAGCTTCGAAGCCGGCGAGATCGGCGACGCCTGCGCCTGGTTCAACGTCCAGAACATCTCGTTCGGCAAGAAGTCCTACTCGACGCAGCCGATGTATAGCAACGCCAGCGAATCTTGCGTCCAAACGTACAAATAACACAGACCGCCCTTTACTTGCCCTCCGTCCGGAGCTATCTAGAGGTATTGCATATGTTTAGGAACCCGCGATTTGTCGGCATTTTAGGATGTGCGGCAGCGCTCGCACTTGTGGGCTGCGCCACGAACGGCAGCACGACGCCCACGACCGGTTCGACGATGCCGGCTCAAGCCGGCGCGAAACACCTCATACATTATATGCCCACCCGTTACGCGACCCGCACTCGCACGGTCGGTCCCCGTGACGATACGTACTACAGCGGCTATATGTTCACGTACTACGGCGGCCCCGTGCTGCTAAACCCCAAAGTTTACGTGATTTTTTGGGGTTACAAAACGTACGGCGATCCCGACAAAGTAGCGCCGCTACTCAAAGCATATGCTAAAGTCATAGGTGGAAGTTCACACAACAATATTTACACCCAGTACTACGACATCGTCAGCAGTCAGAAAAACTACATCACGAACCCGAAGGGCGAGCGAGGCGGAATCTGGTTTGACGATAAGAACCCCGTTCCAACGAGTCCGAACGACGCTCAGGTCGCACAAGAATCCCTTAACGGTGTAGCGAAGTTCGGCTACGACGCCAATGCGTCGTACGTTGTAGCCACGCCGCACGGCCACAACACGATCGGTTTCGGCACGCAGTTCTGCGCGTATCACAGCACCGTGTATTACGAGTCGCAACTCGTTTCATATACGAACCTTCCGTACATGCCCGATGCCGGCATCTCCTGTGGTTCCAACGACATTGCGCCTCCTAAGGACGAGAGCGGTACCGACGAGGGCGTGACCATCGTCGCCGGCCACGAGTACGGCGAGTCGATCACCGATCCGAATCCGGACACCGGCTGGTACGACTTCCAACACGGCGAGATCGGCGACGCCTGCGCGTGGATGGACGTCCAGAACATCACGTTCGGCAAGAAGTCCTACTCAACGCAGCCGATGTACAGCAACGCCAACGAGCACTGCGAACAAACGTACAAATAACGGCGCAGTAGCGCGTCTGCGGCCTGGCTATGCCTTCGTCGCCGTGTATTTAAACAGAACCGCGGGGCCTTTGTGCGGCGGGACCTTAGCCTTTCCCTTGAGCGTCTTTCCGGTAAGCCTGGCGGTCGCTTTGGCATTGCGGCCAGGGCTGCCTTCGATCGTAAAATGCAAAATCGTTTCGCCATGCGACGACACGACGATGCCTTTGGGAATCGGGAACTGATCCTGCATCGTCTTGAGAATGATGTCGAAGATTCCGGTCAACTTATCCCCGGACTGTCGCAGGGTGATCTTCAGCTTGGCTTTTATCGACCTCCCCTGTGACGTCTCGACCACGGTGCCGTTGTAGACGCCGGCCACTTGCGGAACCGACGACTCTCGCACCGATGTCGCCGGGATAGCGTTGCCCCTGACGCCCGGCAGTAGCGCCGGGTTTTGCCCCTGTCGAACTGTCCCGCAACCCGCAAGTATTGCCGCCGCGGCAAAGCCGAACAGAGCGCGTGTAAGAACTGCAATCCTCATCCATGCCTCCTGAAGCTCGAGCGAAACCGCTACGACGATTCGGCGGCGGAAGAACACGCCCCTAGCACGAAACGCGGCTCCGGTGGCGACTCACGTGAAGCCGGAGCCGCCGGTTCGTCCGGGCGGCACGGTCACGTTTCTGTTTTCGGATATCGAAGGCAGCACCGTCCGTTGGGAGCGCGACAGCGCGGCGATGGAGGCTGCGCTGGCACGTCACGATGCGCTCGTGCGCGAGGCATTGGAAGCCCATGGAGCCTACGTCTTTAAAACGGTCGGCGATGCGTTCTGCGCGGCATTCGAAACGGCGCCAAATGCGATCGCGGCGGCGCTCGACGGCCAACGCGCCCTTGCGGCTGTAGATTTCTCGGCGGTCGAGGGGCTTCGCGCGCGTATGGCTCTGCATACCGGCCGAAGTGCCGAGCGCGATGGCGACTACTTCGGCCCGACGCTCAATCGCGTCGCGCGGCTATTGGCGATCGGTCACGGCGGCCAAGTGCTCCTCTCGGCCGACTGCACCGAGCTGCTGCAAGGTGAACTGCCGGGGGACTGCAGCCTGCGCGACCTCGGCGTGCACCGGCTCAAGGATCTCGCTCAGCCCGAACGCGTTTATCAACTGATTGCGCCGGATCTCGTGGCAGACTTTCCGGCGTTGCGTTCGCTCTACCACCTATCGAACAACTTGCCGGCCGAGGTCACCTCGTTCGTCGGCCGCGAGGCGGAAATCGCCGGCGTCACCGTGCTCGTCGAGCGGCATCGCCTGGTCACGCTCGTCGGCTCGGGCGGCGTCGGCAAAACGCGCCTCTCCTTGCACGTTGCGGCCGATCGACTCGACGGCCCTCGCGACGGAGTGTGGCTAATCGAGCTCGCACCGCTGGCCAACGGCGACTACATTCACACGGCCGTCGCGCAGGCGCTGGGAATCACGCTCGCGCCCGAGGGCGATCCGCTCGAGAACCTGGCGCACGCACTCAAGGTAAAAGACTCGCTGCTGATCTTCGACAACTGCGAGCATCTCGTCGAGCCGGCCGCGCACGTGATCTCGACGATCTTGCGGAGTTGTCCGAAGATCAAGATCATTGCCTCGAGCCGGCAAGGGCTGGGAGTCGCCGGAGAAGCGACCTACCATGTTCCCTCGCTCGATATTGCGACCGGCGTTGCACTCTTCGTCGAGCGCGCGCATGCAGCGAGCACGACGTTCTCGCTCACCGGCGAAAACGCGCCGCTTATCGCCGGTATCTGCCGGCGGCTCGACGGCATTCCTTTGGCGATCGAGCTTGCGGCCGCGCGCGTGAAGCTGCTCGGCCTCAAAAAGTTGCGCGACCGGCTCGACGAGCGGTTTCGCGTGCTGACCGGAGGGAGTCGCGACCGATTGCCGCGCCAGCAGACGCTGCGGGCGCTGATCGACTGGAGCTACGATCTGCTAAACGAGCGCGAGCGAATGCTCTTTCGCGGATTGGGGATCTTCGTCAACGGGTTCGCGCTGGAAGGAGCCGTCGCCGTCGGAAGCGCCGAGGACGCATTCGACGTGCTGGCGTCGTTGGTCGACAAGTCGCTGGTGCTGGCCGAACCACACGGCGACACGGTGCGATACCGTCTGCTCGAATCGACGCGCGCGTACGCGTTGGAAAAGCTCGACGATGCGCGGGAGCGCGATCCGGCTGCGAGCCGCCACCTGCGTTTCCTGCACGATCGCTTTTCGGAGTTGTGGGAACAGTTCGAGCGAACCGGACGAGAAGCCGCCCTTCGTTCGGCAGCGCAGAGCGAACTGGAGGACGTGCGTTCGGCGCTCGACTTTGCGTTGGCCCGTTCGCAGCCCGTCGACGGCGGCGAACTCCTTACCGACATCTCCCCGACGTGGCCAAGCATGGGGCTCGAGGCAGAAGGCCTGGCACGCTGCGAAGCGTTTCTCGCGGTGCTCCCGGCGGACCGATCGGAGCTGCGCGCTCGGCTATCAGCCCGAATGGTGCTCTTGCTCATGGACTCCGGCCGCAGAGTGCGCGCCTTCGAGCTGGCCACGCAGGCAGTCGAGC
>JABCZE010000147.1 GCA_013289785.1 Vulcanimicrobiota bacterium
TACGCAGTTCGTCGAGTTTCTGCGCAGTATCGGAACCGGCGACGAGCTCGTGTATAAGGCCGAGCTGGTCTTCGGCGAACTGCTCGGCAACGTCGTTCGCCACGCTCCCGGCCCGGTGGAGATTTCGTTCGACCTCGATTCCTATTCCGGCGCGGGGATTCTCCACGTCATCGATTCCGGCCCCGAGTTTCCGTTGACCGCGCGCCATCTTCCCGATGACGTCCTCAGCGAGCTGGGGCGCGGCCTCTTTATCGTGCAACAGCTCGCAACCGACGTGACCGTCGAACGTATTCCAAACCGCGGAAACCACACGATCGTCAAACTCTGACGAGTTGCGGCTTAGAGGGTAACGGTCATTCCTCGCTGCGCGATCGTTGCCGCGAATCCGTGTTGCTTCAGGATCGCCGCGAAGGCTTGGGCGCTTGGCGGATCCGCGTGCACGAGATAGACCTGGGCGGTCGTCGAGCCTAAAGTTTGCAGCCAGCGCAGCAGTTCGTCTTGGCCGGCGTGTGCGCTGAACCCGGAAAGATGAGCGATGGCGGCCCGAACGGTCAGCTGGTCGCCGAAGAGGCGCACCGAACTCGCGCCGTTGATGATGATTCGCCCAAGCGTTCCCTGCCCTTGATACCCGGGAAAGACGATCGTCGCGTTTGGATTTTCTAGATTCCGATAGAGGTGGTAGAGGATGCGGCCGCCGGTCGCCATCCCGCTCGAGGCGATGACGATCGCCGGCGCATTGATGTGGTTGAGCTGCTTGGACTGGTCGCTGGTAACGTGCAGCGTGAGGTTGTTACAACCGAAGGGCGCGCCCGGGGTCTCGGGCAGCTCGCGGTAGGCGTCGCGGTGTTTGGCGAAGACGCCGTCGACCTTGATCGCCATCGGGCTGTCGAGATGCACCGGAAGCCGCGCGATCTGGGCGTCCATTTTTTGGAGGCGCCCAATCGCAAAGAGCATATCTTGCGAACGCTCGACGGCGAACGTCGGCATTATGATCGGGCCGCCACGTTCGATTCCCGCGAGCAGCGTCGCGCGAAGTTCCGCAAGCGAATCGGGGGGATGTTCGCGATCGCCGTACGTCGCTTCGCAGACGACGGTATCGGCCGATTCCAGCGGCGTTGGGTCGAAGAGCAAGGCCGCGTCGTACCGGCCGAGGTCCCCCGAGAAGATCGACCGTCGGCCGCCAGCTCGCATGTCCACGTAGGCTGCGCCGACGATGTGTCCGGCATAGTGATAGCGCACCGTCGCCCCGCAGACGGTGAAGTCGGTCTCGAGCGCAACGGTTTTTACTTGGCGGAGCGTAGCGCTAACGTCCTCGCTGGTGAAGAAGGGCGCCAAGCTATGCGAGCGCTCGTGATGAAATCCGCGGTCGTGCATGTGGCTCTGAATATGCGCCGCGTCCTCCAACACGATCTCCATGACGTCGGCCGTCGCCGGCGTGCAGTAGATCGGCCCGCGATATCCGTCGCGAACGAGTCTAGGCAGGTATCCGACGTGATCGAGATGGCCGTGGGTGATGACGACGGCCTCCATCTCCGCTGCGGGAACGGGCAGCGGCGCGAGATTGAGGGCTTCGACATCGCGCGGGCCTTGAAACAGCCCGCAATCGACGAAGAGATGATGACCGTCGACGGTTACCAGATGTTTGCTTCCGGTTACGGTGCCGGCCGCGCCGACGAACGTCAACTCAGTCATGGACGAGGCCTTCGAAGGCGAAAGCGCTGGGACGCTCGTCCGACGCGTAACATTCCGCGCAACGGTCGATCAGACGTTCCGGCTCGGTGTCCTCGATGAGGAGCGCGCCGGTTTGCTTGCGAAAGAGCGCCGCGATTTCGCCGAAATTGTTGGATAAGCCGCCCGAGTCCCGCAGGACCCCGATGAGCTTACCCTCGTCGTAGGCGATGCAAAACTCGCCGAGCGTTCCGGTGCGGCCGCCGACGAAGATCACAAAATCGGAGCTGTGGATGTTATAGACCTCGCGCCCCATCAACCCCGATCCGGTGAAGACCATCGCAGTATACGGTTTGAGTGGGGACTCGTACAACCCGACGTGCTCTTCCCGCGAGTGCGCGGGCGAAACGCCGAGACTCTTCCCCCCCTCCGCGTGCGCTCCGAGAACCGCGGCGTGCGGAAGCCCGGGACAGGCCCCGGTGACGATCAAGGCTCCGCGGCGCGCGATGCACGCGCCCACGCGCCGCGCCAGCTCGCACTCTTGGTCGGTGATTACGCCGCCGGCGGATCCCATAACGCCGATTTGCAGTTTCACGGCGACTCAGTTGCGGCGCAAGCGGCGGGGAAGCCTCTAAGCCAATAGCCCGAGACGCGGCCGGCGTTCCGGCCCGGGAATGCGAACCAACGCCGGGGTATAGGTCGCTCATGGGCACGCTCCACGACGTTGCGGGGATCGCGGGACGCGCGGCTTTGCCGGCATATAGGTTGACCGATTCCCAACTCGGCATGGGAGCGAGTTTAGGTAACGGCGCGATTTGGATTAATACCAAGAGCACGGGTGCGGTGGAGCGCGTGTTTTCCAACACGCTGGCGCAGAGCTTGATCGGCACGATCTCGGTGCGCTATGGCGGTTACGGCCTGCCGACGGGCATGCTTGCGGATCGCGCCGCCTTTTCGAAATCACCGTACATCGCGCTCCGCCCGGACGCAGGGCATCGGAATTTCGAGATACATCCCGCATATCAGCGCGTATCGTTCACCCTCGGCGGCGTGGTGGACGTTACCGAAACGACGTTCGTCCCGCTAAACTCGACTGCGGCCGGTGAGAATGATCCCGCGATAGCGTACGTGGTCGTTCATCTGCACAACACCGACGACGCGGAGCACTTTATTCGCGTCGTCGGTTCGGCGCGCTTGCGCGGCAGCATGCCGCCCGACGTACAGGCGCGCTTCGATTTAGTGCGGCACGCGTTGGTGGCTTGGAACGTTTCGCAGCCGCAGGCCGTCCGCGTCTTCGGGCTTTCGGAACCGTCGTCAAGTTTCGAGACGACATTCGATTTTGGCCGAGTCTATGACCCCTTGCACGTCCACGCGCTGGAAAACGAGATCGTGGGCGTCGGCGACGTCTTGGGTCAGCTGCAGTTGGACGTAGCGCTCGAGCCCGGCCAAAAACGCACGATATCCTTCACGGCGGGAGCGTTCGCGCAGGGCGAAGACGCCGCACTGGAGTCGTACGCGGCCGCCCCCGGACACCGGGCGGCGCTCGAACGAACGATCAAACACTTGGAAGATGTTTTGCGCCGCAGCCAGGTACTCACGCCGGATTCGCTGATCAATCAGGCGGCGCTGTGGAGCAAGGTCAACATGCGGCGCGTCATGGCCAAATACCCGCAAGGCCTCGCGTTTAGTAACGATCCCGGCAATTACGCCAACGTCGTTGGTCGAGACAGCGCCTGGTTCGCCTACGGTTGCGATCACTTCATGCCGGAGTTTTCGCGACAAATGCTCGAGAACGTCGCCGCGCGTCAGTACGAAAGCGGGAAGCTGCCGGAATACTACGATGCCATAACCGGCCGCGTCGAAGACGACGGACTGAACATTAACGACGACACGCCGTTGTACGTACTGGCAGTCAATCATCATTTTCGCTCCACCGGCGACGTTGGATGGCTCAAGACGGTATATCCGAAAGTCGCCGCCGCGGCGCGGTATATCATCGCCCAGATCGACGACCGTGGTCTGGTCTTTTGCTCGGCAAACGACCCGCGGGGAAACGTGTGGGCGATTGCCGGCTGGCGTAACATCATCGAGTTGTACAGCATAAACGGTGCGGTGACCGAGATCAACTCCGAATGCGTCGCCGCGCTCCGAGCGGCTGGCCATCTCGCGGAGAATCTGGGCTTGCCGGACGCCGAGAGTGAGGAGTTCGCCGGCGCGGCGCAGCGCATTACGGCCGCGATGGACCAGCATCTGATCAACCCCGAGAACGGCTTGTACTACCTAAACATTGACGTCGACGGAAACGTGCACACCGATGTGACCGGCGACGAGATCTTCCCGGTGATCTTTCGGGCCTGCGATGAGGAGACGGGCTTTCGCATCATAAGCCGTCTCAACGCGCCCGACTTTTGGACGCCGGCCGGGCTTCGAACCGCCTCGCGCGACGACCCGCTATACGACCCGTCGCACTACGCGGGACTGATGGGTGGTGTGTGGCCGGGATTGACGTGGTGGTATGCGTTCGCGGCGGCACGGTACCATCCGGAGTTTATGGTGCGGGCCCTGCGGTCGTCGTTCGAACACTACGCCGTCGATCCGAAGAAGAACAACACGGTTCCCGGTCAGTTCAGCGAATGGTTCGACGGCGAAAGCTTGACGAACCGAGGGATGCGCCTGTCGCCATGGGAGCCGCCGCGGTTCTTCTGGGCGGCGATCGAAGGCGTGTGCGGGCTCATGCTGACCACCGGCGCTCCGCAAATCAATCCGCTCATTCCAGGGCATTGGACCTGGGTCGGCATCCGGCGCTTGTGTTACCACAACGGGTTCCTTTCGTACTTCGCCATTCGGCAAAGCGCCGATCGGAAGACCATCTACTCGACCGCTCCGCTGGAGAGCAAACACGACGTTTTGCTCTTCGACTCCGACGTGTCCGACCGTCTCCGCGTCTTCTCGGACTCGGCCGTCGTCATCGCCCTGGCGGGCAAGGAACGAATTGCGATCCTCCTGGGAAATACCGAGCCGAACACGATCTCCACTCCGATCAACGTCGAAGACGTCGTCGACCCGTCGCGGCGCTACGAGTTTCGCATCTACAACAGCGAAAGGCGCGACTGGGAAACGCCGGTGACGTGCGGCGGAGAGGCGCTCCGTGGACTTGCGGTGACGATTGAGGCCAACGGCTTTCGCCTACTCGAACTCACCCCGATAGGCTAGGCAAACCCCATCCCCATTGAGAGAATGAAGCGCCCGCCGTCCGGCTTGCCGGTGGGCGGCTACTGAAGCGGGCTTGCGCGTTTAAGACTTCCTTCATCCGCAAGCCGTAGAGTTTTGGGGAACCCGAGCCATTTCGAGGATTTTTCATGATTAGAAAACAGATGGGCGCCGCGCTGGCACTCGCCGCGCTCGTGGTCGTGGCCTGCAGCGGCCATAACAACAACCCCATGCCGGGCAACGGCACGATGCTGACGCTCCCGGGAATCGGCAAAGACATCGTGATGTACGCGAT
>JABCZE010000148.1 GCA_013289785.1 Vulcanimicrobiota bacterium
CCACACCGCGGTAACTAAATCGGGCGTATAGCCGACGAACCAGGCGTCGCGAAAACTCGAGGTCGTCCCGGTCTTACCGGCTGCCGGGCGCCCGATGACGGCGTTGGGATAGCCGGTCCCGTGCGCGATGACGTCCTCCAGCATCGAGGTCATGATATAAGCAGTTCCCGCACTTACGACATCGGTCGACGCGGGAAAGCGATCGTCAAGTACTATCGTGCCCAGCGAATCCCTCACCATCCGAAACGGCGTCGGATCGACGTGCAACCCTTGGTTGGCGAGCGTCGAATAGCCGCTGGCCTGATCGAGCACGGTGACGACCGACGAGCCAAGCGCGAGCGAAAGATTCGCCTCCAGAGGAGACGTTACGCCCATCCGATGCGCGTAGTCGATGATCCGATCCAAGCCGATGCGGTCGGCGAGCTTCACCGCGACGATGTTGCGCGACATCGTCAGCGCCTCGCGCAGAGTGATTGCACCCATATAGCGGTAATCGTCGTCCTCGGGCGACCATTGCGTGCCGTCGCCCATCGGATAGCTCACCGCAGTATCGTTAACCAGCGTGCTTGCTGGTATCCCCGAATCGATGGCGGCCGTGTAATCGTAGATCTTGAACGACGAACCCGGCTGGCGCCGCGCCTGCCACGCGCGATTGAATTGGTCGCCGAGGGAGAAATGCGCGCCGCCGACCATCGCGAGAATCTCGCCGGTGGACGGCCGTAAAACCACCAGCGCCGCTTGATGCGCCCCGATTCCCTCGGCGATTGCCTGGTGGACGCCCCACGTCACGGCCTCCTGCGCGATGTTTTGCATCCGCTGATCCAAGGTGGTATAGACCGAGAGGCCGCCTTCCTCAACGGCAGTCGAACCAAACAAGTGCTCCAGTTGCGCGATGGCATACGTCGTGAAATACGGGTAGCGGTAACCCTGCAAACCCGGAATGCGCTCCGAAACCAACTCGAGCGGCTCGTCGAAGGCGGCATCGGCCTGCGCCGAAGTGATGTCGCCGCTCTCAACCATTCGATCGAGAACGTGGCGCTCGCGATCGCGCGCGAGCCCCAAGTTCACCAGCGGCGAGTAAACCGAAGGGGCCGCCACCACGCCGGCAAGCATCGCCGCCTGGGGCAGCGTGAGTTTGTCGACGCTGCGGCCGAAATAGGTGTGCGCTGCGGCGTCGACGCCGTACGCTCCGGAACCCAGGTAGATAATGTTGAGATACCGCTCGAGGATTTCGTCCTTGGTGTAGAAACGCTCGATCTCGATCGCCAGCAGCGCCTCTTGAATCTTGCGCGAAACCGAGACCCGATCGTTGAGAAACAGCCGGCGAGCCAACTGCTGCGTGATGGTCGAGGCACCCTGAAGTTGCTGGTGCGTGAGATCGGCGAACGCGGCGCGCGCGATGCCGCCGAAATCGACGCCGTGATGGTAGTAGAAGTTGTGGTCCTCGTTGGCGATGAAGGCCTGGCGCACGACGTCGGGGATGCGTGAGAGCGGAACCCAGACGCGGTTCTCTTTATAGACCGAAGCAAGCTGCGTGCCGTCGCGAGCAAAGATGCGAGTGGTGGCCGCCGGCTGGTAATCGGCCATTCGGCTAATGTCGGGAAGGTTGCGCCCGTAGGCAGCCACCATTCCGGCAACGGTCCCGACGCCGAAGAGCACCAGCAAGAAGACGGTAACGGCAACGCCCCGCAAAATGCGAGCGGCTCGCTTGCGGCGTTTACTCCTTGGCACTGGCGACGGCGCTGAGGACTCCGTTTACAAAACGTCCGGAGTCTTCGGTAGAGAAGCGTTTGGCCAACGCGACGGCCTCGTTGATTGCGACGGCGGCCGGCGTTTTCGGGCGGCAGTGTATTTCAAAAGTAGCCATTTCGAGCAGCAGACGATCGATCGTGGGCAGGCGTTCGAGCGCCCAGCCTTCCAAGAGCGGGCTCACGATGCGATCGGCTTCCTCGGCGTATTCCAGCGTTCCCAGCGTTAACTCCTTGACGAAAGCCCGCTGTTCGCCGTCGGCATCTTCGCCGACGACTTCGCGCAACGCGTCGTGCGGCTCGCGGGAGCCGATCACGATGCTGTAGAGGACTTGAAGCGCCTGCTCGCGCGCCACGCGACGCGACGTTCGCGACGTCATCGAAGCGCCAGCTCGTTGCTCAGGAATTCGACGTTGTAGCGGCCGTCCCGGAAGGCCGGTGCGGCGAGAACCTCGAGGCACAACTCGATCGTGGTTTGAACGCCTTCGATCACGGTCTCGCGCAACGCGCGCTCCATTCGCGCGATGGCGATTTCCCGCGTGTCGCCGTACGCGACCACTTTGGCAATCATCGAATCGTAGTACGGTGGGATCGTCGCGCCGGCGTAGAGGTGCGTGTCCACTCGAATCCCAGGACCTCCCGGAAAGACCAGCTTGGACACGGTTCCGGCCGCCGGAGCGAAATGATTGCGAGGATCTTCGGCGTTGATGCGGCACTCGATCGCATTTCCGCGCGCGGCAAGATCGCTCTGCCCATAGCCCAGCGCCTCGCCGGACGCGATCCGAATCTGCTCTTTGACCAGGTCGATGTTGTAGGCCATCTCCGTCACCGGATGCTCGACCTGAATGCGTGTGTTCATCTCCATGAAGTAGACGTCGTCGCCGGCAGAAAGAAACTCCAGCGTGCCGGCGTTTGTGTAGCCGACGTGGCGGCAGGCGCGAAGGGCCATCTCGTGCAGCGACGCGCGGACCGCGGGCGCAAGATTCGGCGCCGGGGTTTCCTCAATGAGCTTTTGGTGGGCCGGCTTCTGAATCGAGCAATCCCGCTCGCCCAAATGAACGACGTTTCCAAAGTCGTCGCCCAGCACTTGGACTTCGATGTGGCGGGGAGCGCGAATCAACTTCTCGAGGTACAAGCGACCGTCTTTGAAGCTCGCCTCCGCCTCGGCCGTCGCGCCGGCATAGGCTCGTTGCAGCTCGCTGGGGTCATTGACGACGCGCATGCCTCGGCCGCCTCCGCCCGCCGTAGCCTTGAGCAAGATCGGATAACCGATCGACTCCGCCGCCGCATACGCTTCTTCCACCGAGCTCAAAACACCGGTACCGGGCGTCGTCGGCACGCCGGCTTCTCGCACGACGTTCTTTGCCGACGCCTTGTCGCCCATCAAGGCGATGACGCGCGGTTCGGGTCCAATAAACGTTAGCCCGTGATCGGAGCAAATCTCCGCAAAGCGCGCGTTCTCCGCGAGAAATCCATAACCGGGATGAATTGCGTCGCAGCGGGTTATCAGCGCCGTAGAGATGATGTTGGGAATGTTCAAATACGACCGGCCTGCCGGACCGGGGCCCACGCAAAACGCTTCGTCGGCCTGGCGCACGTGCAGCGAATCCCGGTCGGCTTCGGAGAAAATTGCGACGGTCAGAACGCCTAGTTCTTGACAGGCACGATTGATTCGCAGCGCGATCTCGCCGCGGTTGGCGATCAAAACTTTTTGAAAGATGTCAGATTCCCTCAGCCTCGCGCGATCGAAAAGAGCGCCTGGCCGTATTCGACCGGCGACTCGTCGGCGGCTCCAATGCGCACGAGACGCCCCGCTCCCATGCTATGCACCGGCGTTCGAATTCCAAGCGCTTCGATGTAACCCAGCTCCCGGTCGGCGTCGAAGGTTTCGCCTTCGGACGGCGCCGGGCGGCTGAGATGAAAGATTCCAACCAGATCGGCCTTGATCGTGTCGAATCGAAGCCGCGTCGCATCGGCCGCGGTCCGATCGTTGGCGCGGCGGGCTCGAGCGGCGTACGGCTGCCTGCGCGCCACCTCGATCTCGTCGTTCTCGCGCACGATCCGCACGCGCACGGCGTCGCCGCTGCTCAAGAAATCCGCCAGCGCGCGCACGCGCTCGCTAATGGCCAAAGAGAACTCGGGCGCCATCATGGTACCGCCTTCGCGCTCGACCCTTAGGACGCCCGCCAGCTCCGATTCCGGCAGTGCGTCTCGCATCGCCGCAAAGCGTTCGTCCAGCTCGGCGAGGGGTACCAGCACGAAGGCTCGCTCGGCAAGGTGCTCGTGGGGGACGCGCAGCCGCTCGTCGGCGATCGTCAGGTCGTCGTAGAGCAATAAGTCCAGATCGACGATGCGCGGTCCCCAGCGTTCGCCGGCGGTGCGACCGAGCCGCCGTTCGATCGCGAGAAACGCATCGAGCAGTTCGTGCGGTGACAACTCGGTCCGCAGCGACGCAACCAGGTTCAAGAACTCGGGTTGATCGAGATGCCCCCATGGCGCGGTCCGATACGTGGAAGAGATCGCCGCGAGCGTTCCGGCGTTGCGTAGCTCGCCGAGAGCGCGCGAAAGGTTGCCGGTCCGGTCGCCGGCGTTCGTGCCAATCCCGACGTACGCCAAATGCTCGCTCATCGGCCTTCGTAACTCGGATTGACCCGATCCAATGTGACCGACGGCGTCGCGTCGTCCAGAATCTCGGGCTTCGCGATCGTTACGACTGCGCGCGCAACGCGATGGTCCCCGAACACGGCGTCGAGAATATCCGAAGCCAAACGTTCGAGCAGCGCATACGACGTGCTCGCGACGATCGCGACGATCCGGCGATGTAGCCCGGCATAGTCGAGCGTGTCTGAGAGGTCGTCGCTGAGTTGCGCCGCACGCAGATCGATCTCGGCGTCGATGTCGATCGCAAACGGTTGCGGACGATCGCGCTCGGCGGCCTCCCAGCCATGGCGGCCGTACGCGCGTACGCCGCGAAGCGTTATTCGGTCCAACCGTCCGGCCGCCAGCCGCGCACCAGCGCATCGGTTACCGCGGCTGCATCGCATGCCGCACGCACGTCGTGAACGCGAACGACGTCAACCCCCGCCGCAATCGCAAACGCGGTGCTGGCCACCGTTGCAAAGACGCGATCGTCGGGCTCTCTCCCGGCCAGCTTGCCGAGCGTCGACTTTCGCGAGGTGCCGATCAGCGTGGGGAACCCGAGCGCCACCAGTCGCGGCAGCGCTTTTAAGACGGCAATATTCTGCTCGGCCGTCTTGCCGAAGCCCACGCCGGGATCCAGAATGACTCGGTCCGGAGCGATCCCGCGCGCGACGGCCCGGTTTGCGCAATCGTCGAGATAGGCCACGACCGCATCGACGACCGGGCCGTCGTAGAGCGTGCCGTTTTGGTTGTGC